>PEYI01000043.1 GCA_002774445.1 Candidatus Omnitrophica bacterium CG08_land_8_20_14_0_20_41_16
CTCCAACTAACCGGCGCATCACTACCTCAGAAACATCCCGTATGGCATCTTGAGGGTCTCTGACAGCAAAAAGCAATTTTACAGGATCTTTTATCTTAAACTGCACAATCCAACGCACATCTAAGATATTCAGGTCTCCGGTAAGCATTAAGGATTCTTCAAAATATTGGCTTGAAGAATACTCTGTCCTTACGCCAGGCCGTACAGTTCTAACCCCAAATTCCTCTTTAAATATCTTCTCTACCTTGATAGGAGTAACCTTCTCAATACCAAAAGGTATCTTTGCATGTAAACCCGGTGAACTTAAAGCAATGTATTTGCCAAACCTCTGGATTACGCCCACCTCATCCGGGCCAATAGAGTAGATTACCCCTTTTAAACCTACCAGAATAAAAAGGCCCAGGATTACCCAAGGTAGAAATCTAAAAAAATCACCAAATTTTTTCTTGCCTACATCGATGATTTCACCGGGTGTAGGAACATTATCTTTCCATTCCATTTTCTCTTACCCCTTTCTCCATATCATAAAAGTTAATTTATTATTTTAAATACACTGATTGAAAGACAGAAAAAGGTGATCTTGGCTGTTCCGCCTTTTCTGTTTCCTATATAAAACCACTCATTTTAACTCCTCAGATATTTGTAACCTCTCTTAAAAATTCTTTATATTTATCTTAATCTTATTGCCAAATCCAATAATGTCCTGACTAAAAATGATTTTAAAAACATAATTGCCAAGAATGCAATTATAGGCGAGATATCTATCCCAAATCTTAATCCCAATGGTAGTATTTTTCTTATAGGATAAAGTATCGGCTCAGTTGTTTTGTATAAAAACTGCACTATCGGATTATATGGATCAGGGTTTACCCAGCTGATAAGCGCACGGATGAGTATAAGCCAATATAGAATTGTAAGCAGAATATCTAACACTTTAGCTATGCTTATCAAAAGATTAGAAATTGCAAACATTATTTCCCTATTTCCTTTAGAAATGGAATTTCAAATAATGGGCTCATTTTACTGTCACCCCTCTTGCTCTACCTCAAATCGGCACCCGCATACGTTACACTCGTAGACTGACATCTCATAATGAGGCTCGAAAAAACGGGTATCTTTACTGCCACATTTAGGGCATTCAACCGAAGCAGACCAATCAGGCATTAGTCTGCATCCTCCAGGAAACTATTAATTACCTTCTCTTCTCCGGGCAGGATACTATTTTCTCTTGCTTTTTGAAAAACCTGCAAATTTTCAATAATTGGCTTCACATCATTTAATATGGACTTGGGGATGTATTTTTCAAGGCTTGAAAAAGGTAATTTGTTTTCAAATTCCTTGATGTTCTGCTCTAATTCACTTAGGAATTTTTCATTTTCACTGTTAACCCTGCTTAAACGCACCAGTTCTCTTTGTAGTTGACTGTTTCGTTCTTCCGTTTGCCTGGCGTATTCCTTAACAGATAGCAGTTCTTTCCTTAGGCCAGATATACTAAAACCGAGAAAAACGACTAATCCGATTAAAATAAAAAGTATTACAGATTTCATTTTTAACCAGCTTTATTTACAAAAATCGTCTGCGTTGGATACGCAAATTCAATCTTGCGTTCTTCAAACTCTTCTTTTATGCGGAAGTTTATTTGCTGCTGGATATCCATATATTTATTATAATCTCCTCCGGCAACGTAATACACGATCTCAAATATAAGGCTGAAATCGCCAAAAGAAAGAAAATGTGTCCGGTCAAAAACCGCATCATTAGTACTGGTAATAATTCCTTTGATTATTTTCGGTATTTCCTGCAATTGGCTAAGCGGGGTCTGATAAACCACGCCTATCTTAAATACCACGCGCCGTTTCTCCATTAGCTTATAATTACGCAGGCGGGAATCAGTAAGGTCGGAATTAGAAAAAACCAACATTTCTCCGCCTAAACTGCGTATGCGTGTAGTCTTTATCCCTATATGCTCAATGGTGCCCATAAAATCGCCTATGATAATAAAGTCTCCGGCTTTAAAAGGATGGTCAAAAAGAATGCAAAAATAACTAAAGAGATCCTTAAGGATAGTTTGCGCAGCAAGAGCAACAGCTACGCCGCCTATGCCTAAACCGGCAATCACCGCAGAAATTTTAAATCCCAGGTTATCCAGAAAGAAAATAACTGCGCCAGTCCAAATAACCAATTTTATCACAACCATTATACCCTGCAGGCTTTTCTCTAATGCGTTATCGTCGCCTTGCTTTTTTAAATAAATTTTAAATCCACAGCTGATAAATGCTATCACTACTCTCACTGCAAAAAAGACGAGAACCCCTAAAATAATATAATTGAGAGTTTTTTCTAAAATTTCCGGAAAAACCAGGCTCTTCAAAGCAAAATACATGACCACCAAATATAACAATGGTAATATGATATTTTCGAGCAGGCCAACCAAAAAATCATCGAAAGTAGTTGCCGTTTTTTCGGCAAATTTCTTTATCCGCTGTATCACCTTATGAATGATTAACTTTATAATCAGCATGCCGGCTGCAAATACAAAAGCAGTAACCAAATACCGAAAAACAGTATTGCCAAAAATCATATAATTTAAGAATACATCCATTTGTGCAGGCATATTGATTCCCCCTATTATTGCGCCTTCACCTTGCTTACTTTAGAAGGCAAAATCACAATTTCCACTCTTCGGTTCTTCTGTTTATTCTGCGGCGTATCGTTAGGCGCTACCGGGTGGTATTCGCCATAACCATTCGCAGAAAGCCTTTGAGGTTCAACCTTACATTCGTCAACAAGATAATGCAAAACCGCCAGAGCCCGGCCAGAAGACAATTCCCAGTTTGATTTCCAGCCAGAGTACTTTATAGGATCGTTATCGGTATGGCCTTCAACCGCTACTTGAGAATCCGGTACATCCCGGTTTAAAACCTCTGCTACTTTATCAAGCGAAAGTTTACCGTCAGCTTTTATTATATCCTTGCCAGAATCAAAAAATACCTCCGATAAAAAGGTTATCACAAGCCCGCGTTCGGTCATCTGTAGCTTTGCTTTATATTCTCCTATTTCTTTTTTGAGTGATTCCTCGAGTTCTCGTTTTGCCCGCTCAAGTTCGGAAAGCTCTTTATCCTTTTCTTCATAAACCTTCTGCACTTCTTTTGTTTTTTCTTTTAGTAGCTGGGCAATCCTATGCTTTAGATTGGCGTTTTCAGTTTCGAGTTCATCGGCCCTGCGCGTTTTTTCGATGAAGGCGCACCCGGACAATGAAAACAATATTAAAAATGCTAATACTGTAAACTTCGATTTCATAGCTACCCCCATGAACAATGCTTTATCAGGCATGTTATTTTAATCTCTTAAATATTTATTCAATTCATCCCAAGTCTGATCGCCCGCAACACCATCTGGCTTTAAGCCCTTTGCCTTCTGAAACGCCTTAATCGCCTCTTTAGTCTGTGGGCCTATTTTACCATCAATTTTTGCTTTATAAAAACCGGCTTTCTGTAAAGCTACTTGAATTTGCTTATTCTTATCCTTAGGAAATCTTTCTTTTATCGCTTTTTCCTGAGGTTCCATTATCTTTCTAATCTCTTCCTCGGACTTTACCTCACGGGAATAATTCTCGGAGGATAAAACTACGGGTTGCACAACCACCTCTTTTTTAATGGCTTCTTTTTCTTTATTTAACTCAAGCCAAGTTTTAGAATTCACTTTGCCGCTAGGCCATAGCCCTTTTTCTTTTTGAAAATCCCTTATTGCCTTTCGGGTCCGGATGCCCATTACTCCATCCGCAAGGCCGGGATCAAAATGTGCGTTTGTTAAAATTATTTGTATTTCTTCTACCCGCGGGCTGTATCCTGAAACAGTACCGATAACCTGCTCTTCTTCCAACAGACTCTTATCCCTAAAGAGATTATTCATAAAGTTTCGTACCGGGGAAACAAACATTACTATCAACACAAATACTGTAATAAATAATCCTGAGACTTTAAACATCGCAAATACTTAAGATTTCTCTCGGAAAATAAAAAAGCCATCTAACATAAAGTCAGATGGCGGCCCGACCATCAAAATCCTCCAGAAATCCCGAATGATTCCTGGGCCCCTTACGCTATTTTATACTTTCGACAAAAGATTATTAACATGCAACCCCTTTTGTGTAAATACGAAACAACTCATCTGTGCGGTCTTTTCGTAAAGAATACTTGAATCCACTCAACGCCCAAAGAGTAACTATAGACTGCACCATCCCAAAAAAAACAATGCTTGCAGAGGCAACATTCAAATCCTTACGGAATATTCCCAATTCAATTCCTTCAACAAGTATTGCCTTTATCATCTTCAGGTATTTATTAATAACTCCGAACATTTTTCTTTGTAGACTCTTATCTTTAAGGCTCAAGGTTTCATTAACAACAATAAAGGTAATCCCTTTTCTTTGTTCTGCATAGGAAAGATGAGAGGCCAAAATGTTTTCTAATTTATTTACAGGGTTATTTGTCTTGCTTGCTGTATCTCTAACAGTTTTCAATAATGTCCTCTCGATACTCTCTATCAACAAACTTATGATTTCCTTTTTACTCTTAAAGTGCCGGTATAAAGCTCCGTCTGTGACGCCTAAATCCCTTGCTATCTCATGAATAGTAAGCTTCTCGATGCCTTTTGAAATAATTATGCTTCTTGCACTTTCAACAATTTGTTTCTGCTTATCCGTATATTCTGTTATGTCTTCAGCCATACCCTTCTCCTACGTAAATAAATATTTACTTATATTAGTATAGAATAAGTAGAGAAAGCTGTCAACGGTTTTTTTGTGAAAATATTTTGTAAAAATAGGACTCCCCTTCGATCCATTTTTAGTGGTGACTCTGTTATACGCAAGCATTAGTTCTGGGTTCTTGACATTCTTATCTTAATAAGAATTCCACCTGATAAAATCATCATAAAACAAAGAATCTGCCCCATGGTAAATGGTCCCAAAACGAATCCTATCTGCGGGTCTGGTTCACGAAAGAATTCCAGAAAGAATCTCACAACTCCATAGCCAATAAGATACAAAGAAAAAATAATTCCTGGAAACCTTACCCTCTTACGCAGGCTCCATAAAATAATAAACAGAAATACCCCCTCAAATAATACCTCATAAAGTTGGGATGGATGTCGCAATTGATGCGTTGGGTCTAAGGGGAAATACATACCCCACGGCACTGTAGTAATGCGCCCGTAAAGTTCGCCATTGATAAAATTGCCTAACCTGCCGAAGGTATATCCCAAAGGAACGGCAGGGACAAATAAATCCGTAAGTAACCAAAAATTCAATTTATGTTTACGGCAAAAGATTACCGATGCAGCAATTATTACTATAAGAGCGCCGTGATAACTCATTCCGTATAGTCCTATATAGCGGAATCCGTTATTGATATCAAAGGGTAAAATTATCTCTAAAGGGTGCTTAAGGTAATAGAGAAAGTTATAAAATAAAACATAACCTATCCTACCTCCGATTAAAAGACCGATAATTACCCAAAGAAAATAATTGTCTATGGCTTCTTTTTTGAACCCAATCTTTTCTGTTTTTAGCCTATAAAAAATAAGCAGATACACGGTAAGAAAAGCCAAAAGATACATAAGTCCATAGTAATACACCTGCACTGAGCCTATTCTAAAAGCAACAGGATTGATATGTTCAGGAAAATGACTCCACCAGCTAATAAATTCTATCATTTTAGCGGCTCCACATTGAAGTGGTCAATACCAGAATAGGATAGATCTTAAAAATCGTAAGCGCTATATAATCTACCCCTGCCGTTCTAAATTATAATGTCTTTACATTCATATGCCATTTTTTTAATAGTCCAAACTTTATGAAATCGTTGATTATCAATGAAAATATAAATGCATAACCGATTACAATTAAAGTCTGGATTAACGGGATTGCCTTAAAGCCTAAAAGGCCAAAAGTCGAAAGAGCTACCCCTAAAATCATATCCGCCAGAATAATCAATAAGAGAGTTTTGCTTGGCGCAGAGTTCCAAAAATGCTCTTTTTCTCTTACTGCAAATATCGAAAACATGGCAAAAAAGAACAGTATCTCAAAACTGAAAGTGCTAAGTGCCCCATTATCTGTCAAGTTAAAATAATTTAATCCGATGAAGAGAAGCCCGAATGCTTCTACAACCATAATCAAGCCCAGCACTATACCTACTTTTACCAGCCCATTGATATCCCATACCGCTGGTTTCTTGGACCATCTCACATTATCCGTAGATAAGGATATCTTCACAAAATCAGTCATAAAAATCATTATCAGCATCGCAGATGCAGAGATCACATACTTACCCAATATAAGAAAAGCAAAAACAACAAAGCAGGTTTTCAAAATGGTTCTTGCTATCTTGTTGAGTATCCAGGTGTTTATGCGCTGGAACATCATTCTTCCAATCTTAATAGGGCCGATAATATCAATCAGGCCTTCGTCAGTCAACACAATACTGGCGGCGCCTTTGGCAACATCGCTGGCATTGCTGACAGCAGTACCGACCTCAGCTTGTTTTAACGCAGGAGCGTCATTTACGCCATCTCCAGTCATACCGACAATATGGCCTTTTGCCTGAAAATCTTTTACAATAAGATATTTATCCTCCGGGTATACCTCTGCGAATCCATTAGCTTTCTCTGCTATCTCAGCAGCTTTTACTGGGTTAGACCCGTTTATTTCTTTTAACTCTGAAGCGCTTATTATTCTGTCACCTATACCTACGGCCCTTGCAATCTCCCGAGCTATGGGAAGCGCATCGCCAGTTAACATCTTTACTGCTACACCAAGATTTCTAAGTTCGTCAATGAGCTTTTTGGAATCCTGCCTTGGTGGATCGTGCAAAGCTACCAATCCAACAAGCTCAGGTTTGTCTTTGATTTCTGCTCTGGCTACTGCCAGGGTTCTATATCCATCTTTTGCAAATTCATTTATTTTAGTTTCCAAATCCGCTTTCTCCCTGTCATTTAATCCGCAAGCCTGAGCAAGCACGGCAAACGAGCCTTTCATTACCTGGAATTCTTTATTACCCTCCATAACTATGGCTTCTGTCTTGCGAGTTTTGGGATCAAACGGGATAAATGTCTTCTGCACGATAGAACTATTCAGGAGATTTTTCTCCTTTGCGGCATTTATGAAAGCAATATCTATGGAGTCATGGTTTGCTTCTTGCGATGCCAATGCCCCATATAAAAGAATCTCATTTTCGTTATAACCATTGAGAGCAATCATTTTTGCCACAGACATTTTGTTCATGGTAATGGTCCCGGTTTTATCCACGCAAAGAATATCCATACGCGCTGCATCATCCGGGGCGCTTAGCCGCGTTACCAAAACTCCTTGCTTAACTAATTCCAAAGACCCTAAAGCCATGCTGACTGTAAACATCGCAGGCAATGCAACGGGAATTGCACCAAGCAATAAAACCAGCATTAGCGGCAGAATTTCCAGCGGTTTTATGCCTTGTAAAAACGAGGCGGCAAGGGCGATTGACAATAATACTGCGACTATTATCAAAAGCCATTTAACGACTTTTGAGATGATCGTTTCAATATGCAACTTTGGTTTGGCGATTTGGACTAACTGAATTGTCCTGCCAAAATAGGTTTTAATTCCGGTTAGAATTACAATTCCGCTTGCTTCGCCCCTGGAAACTATTGAACCTGAATAAACAATTTCTTTAGGATTCTTTTCAGACTCTAAAGACTCTCCGGTTAATGCTGATTGATCAACTCCTATTTCCCCCTGGATTATTTTTATATCCGCAGGCACAAAATCCCCGATTCTGATTCGAATGATATCTCCAGGCACCAGTTCTCTTGCTGTAACAGTCTTCCATACCCCATCCCTCAATACTTTTGCATTTACTTGCAGCTTTTTCTTCAATGCCTCTACTGCATTAGCTGCGTTCTGTTCCTGTGCAAAACCAATTATTGCATTAAAAACGAGTAACCCCAACACGATATAAGCATCTGACTCTTTATGCAAAAACCATGAAAGGATGATAATAAGTTCGAGCATCCATGCAGTAAGCCCCCAAAATTTTGCTATAAACTTAAGTATCGGATTTGTTTTCTTTTCCGGAACTTCATTATAGCCATGTTGCTTAAGACGCTTTTCGACTTCTGCCTGTTTAAGTCCTGAGTCAAAATTAGACTTAAACAATTCCAGGGCAGCTTCCGTATCCATATTCTGAAGATTATCGATTTCTTTCTGGCCAGGCATATTAATCATTTAAATAGAGAAACTTATTAAACTTATCTATCTGCAAATATTAAATATAATTGTATCTTGTATTAACCACTAATTCAAGATAATCAAATACAAAGTAATGCAAGATATCGTTTGAGGACGAACAGAAATATTGTACAAGGAAAGACTCTCTAGAGAGCAGGCAGTAATATTCAACAAGGAGACGACTTCTTTGTAAACAGCTATTGGTCAATTTGAGAGGTATTCCTGCTCAGAACGCCCAGAAATATTGCGCAGCAGAAAAAATCTCTGCATAGAACTTGTAGAAATAAAATTTTAGTGCAGAGGTACAGTTGTTTGAATTTGTGCAACTTAAAAAACTTATCGCTTTCAGTAATCGGACTTGGAGATAGGAATAAATAACTATACGCTCAGTTCGCGAAGGATAAAATCTATGCTCAGCCTTACTCTTAAGACCGCGGCGAGCATGGCAAGGGTTTTGATATTAATGCTTTGTGATCTTGTAGACTTACCACTTCTTCATTATAGGCTTTTCTAAACTCGGGGCTCTTTTTTAACTCTTTTTCGATATGTTGCCGTACTGTCTTAGGAACTATGACTTTTCTTTTCATCAAAATTAACTTTATGCGAAGCTTAATTTTTTAATTTCTTCTTTAATGAGCGCGACAAAATTACGCGATTCCTGGCACATTTCATCTGCCTCTTTCTGGGAGGCAAGACCAGCAATATCGTAACTCAGCTTGTTTCTCTTCTTGGCAGCGTTTTCAAAAAGCAGTATTGATTTACGAGAGCTCTCTCCTAAAACATCCTTCATACACTGCCATACAATATAATGGTGCCCTGCCTTGATAGGCTTAAAGCCATGGCATTTGATAAGCGCAAGAGATACTTCAAATGCGGCTTGATATGACAGGATATATTTCTGATCGCTGGAAAGGCCTTTGATACCAGCATCCTGAAAGTTTCTTTCGACTACTCCCAAAATAGCCGACAACTCTTCCTTTGTTGCCTCGTGCTTAACAAGCTTACCTTGTTCGAACCAGTTTTCTAAGGCCATCTTCGTCTCCTTTTAAAAATATTTTCTGCTCTTTCAAAACATTAGATATAAAATGGTTTTTACTCTTATGTTTCTCTTGGAATTCTTGCGAAGAATAAACGGTAGGATTTATTTCCCGTTTAGTTTGACTTTCGATTCCTGAAACAATCTCTTGAAGATCCCTGGAAAGTATGTTACCTATAACAAATAAATCGATATCGCTTTCTAAGTCCTCGGTATTCTTTGCATATGAGCCGTAAATGAAGGCGGCTTGAATATCATTCCTGTGCTCCATTGCACTTTTCAACGTATCACCAATACCTACTGTCTTTAGTATCATTGATTTTACTTCCGGGAAAAGAGTATGGGTAGAATCAATAGAATAATACTTCTGCCTGCCTGAGATACGGCTTTTTAAAAGGCCTGTTGATTCAAGACGGATTAATTCTCTACGTACAGGATCAAATGCCTCGTCTATCAGGCGTTCAATTTCCCTGACATAGTATTCTTTCTTGGGATTAAAGATAAACAGCTTCAGTATATTAATTCTTATCCTTGAACCAAAGAGTTTTTTCAGCATAATATCACCCCTAGATAATCCTTTGACACCTATAATATGTCATATGACACTTATTGTCAACTGATTTCTGTACAGGGATATTATGCTAAATGGTTATAATATTCCTACTACATTATTCTTTTTCTTGGGGCAGATACATTTCGTTTTTATCTTGTATTTCAGTAGTATCGCTGAAATACGAAGTAGTCCCATCATCGTTTATAATGGTGCTGAGTTTTTCTTTCTCGGATTCGGATAAGATACCTACTATGGCTTCGTTGTAGTCTTTGTAGATTTGCCTCTCTTCCTTAAACCTTTCGAGCTTTTCCTTTAGGTAATTATAATCTCTTTCCAGTACGCCCCTTTGAATATCGTCTAATCCGGGCGCGCGCATTGCCTCCAGTAAATCATCCAGTGCCTGCCTATATTGAGATATTGTCTTAAAATAAGCTATGTCAGAAGATATCTTGGAAACAGCAATATACTGCTTTGCCTTGGGCATTAAGGTAATATCCCTGATTTGTTCCTCTGTCACCGGATTATTGGGCAAAGAAAGTTCTTTTAGGGAATCATCAGACACAGTTTTTGAATTTAAGTATTCTTCCGTAAGAGAAAACAGCTTACCAGAGGTATCGGTCCTAAACTCATCGTTTACCTTATAGATAGATTTTTCACCCTTATTATTCTCAATCTGGGATGAGGTAATCGTGGTTTCGCCGACAACGGATTTGACAAAATCTTTCCTGTCATCAGGGATATTTATCTTCTTAAAGATATCTGAAAGCACGTCAATTTTGCCTCCCTGTGCCAAGGGAATGCCTTCGGCATTCTTCAGGAAGGCAAAGGGGTCTTTGCCCTCTTTGCAAGCTTTTAACGCGCTGTCAATGTCAAGACCGGTAGACACCTTTTCCTTGACGCATTCGCTTTCGCTTTTCTTTCTGAGCTTATCCATGTATTCACCGGCTGCCTTCTCAATATCCTCGCACTGGGCATATCTTAAGCCTAAGCGCATATTAGTCATGGCGTTAAAGTGCTTAATGATATCGGCCAGAGTAGGCGAAACATACTCTAGTAACAACATCGGTGCCGCTGCCATGGCTTCGCTGGATATCCCCTTCATATAATCAGCCAGGATCTGTTCTGAAAGAACGCTGTTAAAGCTTGAGGCAAGGTCAAAACCGCTGCACCCTTTTGAGCCGCTAAGTATGGAATACCCTACTCCCGGCTCATCAGGCGGAACAGTTGGCCTATAATCAATACCTCCCCGGTAATAGAAGCCAGACCTGTCCTCGGAAATAGCGCTGTCTATTGTGTAAGGGTTGCTAGAATCGTCTTTAGAGAAGATATCAGCGGAACTTATGTTTCTTAATGACAAAATTAAAGTTAAAGCGATAACGATTTTCTTCATTTAAGCAGCCTAAGAATCTTTTCTTTATCTACAAACCCCGAAAGAAAATACCTCTTGTTCTTTTTATTAAATATGGCGATGCCCGGATATGACCCAACCTTAAAAAGGCTGCTCATGCCGTTATCTTGCCTGACAGAAAACCTAAAGTTTTCTAATTCCCGGTCAGAAAAGCCTTTGGCAAAAGCCTCAATCCTCACTTCTGGATGGTTAAGGTAGATATCCTCTATTACCCGAGATTCTTTCTCGCAAGTCGGACACCCCTTTAACATAAAATAGAATAGATAGCTTACTTCTATTTTGGCATTGTCGTTAGAATCCCTCAAAGCAGCCGGAGAATCAGATTCAAGCAGGCTTTTAGTTTCCTTCATTACCTCAAGTTCCTTTGCTTCTTTTCTTAATAACTCCTGGGCTAAAATAAACTTTTTAATCCTTTTTTGGTTCCATTGTAAATATGCCTTTGCGTTTGCTGAATTAGGCTTATCCATGAAATCCCTTACTTCTTTCGGCGGCACATAGATACTTACCTTGCCTGAAGGACTAATTACCGGCTCAGCCCATTCCTCTTGAATAACTTCAGAAGAAGTATTAGTTTGCGCTATTGCCGATTCTTTTTGTGTTTCTATCTTTTGGAAAAAATCAATCCGTTTATACTGAAAGATACTTTCTGCGAATGCATTAGCAAAGTGCGATAAAAAAATAATAAACATAAGAATAAATAATCTCATTTATCAAGTCTTGATATGAAGTCATTAAAGTCAGACAGCCCGGTTATTTTCTGTTGGTTTCCGTTATAGGTAATCAGATAAACCGGTGTCTTGAGGACATTAACCTCTTTTGCGAGGCTACCGCTTAAGTCAATGCTGAATTCAATGCCGCTGCCAAAAAACTTCTGTTTCGTAAGTAATTTTTCTTTTAAATTGTTCTTGCTGCCAATAATTACGCCTTTAATCAACCAAGAAGGATTGTCTTTCTTGAATTTGACTAAAGAGTTAACCACTTGATCAAAAGAGCTGTCGCTAAGGTCACTAAATAAGGTAACTTCATTACCGCTAGTATTTTTATTGAGGTTATTGGAGATTTTCTTTGGTAATGTCTTATAATACCTGTAAAAGTAATCTTGAAAAGATAATGGTTTAGTATGGCTTAAATTAAGATCGTGGCTG
>PEYI01000086.1 GCA_002774445.1 Candidatus Omnitrophica bacterium CG08_land_8_20_14_0_20_41_16
GACAGCTGCCGTTGATCTTGATGTGTTGCTCAATACTTATACTTCTTTTGTGACTCAGGGGGGTAAGAATGTATTGACCGATCCCTTATCTCATTTTGGCGCCAAATTCCCCGGTCAGCATTGAACAAATCAGATTATGTATTGGCTGAACTTCTTCTTCGGTTAAGGTGCGTTCGCTAGAACCATAAAGACAGGATAAAGTCAGGCCGCGGTATCCGGCAGGTATCTGTTTGCCTTTATAATAATCCACGATTTTTAAGCTGCACAATAAAGGCCGGCCTTTTTCTCTTAATTCACTAAGCATCTCTTTAACGGAATTCTCCGTTTTAAGAATAAAACTTATATCTCGGGTAATACCCGGGTATTTTGGCGCGGGCGCATATTTCTTATCCAACGCGGCATAAGATAAAATTTTCTCTAGAGATACTTCTAACGTAAAAACATCCTTATTCTTTATGCCGCATTTATCCAATAACGCAGAGCTCAACATTGACATTAAGCCCACTTTTTCCTTATTGATATAAACAGCTGCTTGAGATCCTTGAAGACTATTAACAAATACGTAGTCCTTGATGCCAAGCCTGCCAAAGAGCGCCTCGATTATGCCTTTTAGATTAAGTAACCCTAACTCATCTTTAACCGCGCCTTCATTAAGCAGTATTGTTTTTGTCCCGCTTAAGGCTATGCCTAATTTAAGTTCCTCGCAAGGCGCATTACCTTCTTTTAAAAAAACGTTGGCGGCCTCAAAGAGGGCAACGTAATCCTGCTTCTGATTTAAATTATACGCGATCGCGCGGATAAGCCCCGGAAGAAGAGTGGTCCTTAAAACTTCCTGTTCTTGGCTTAAAGGATTCATTAGCCCTATGGCGCTTAAAGAAGAGGCGTTAAAATCATTGAGTATTTTAGAATCCATAAGGCTATAAGTAATCGCTTCATTTAACCCTAAACTAACCAGCATATTCTTTATATTAGAAACCAAATCCCTTCTCTCTCTTATGGTTACGGAAGGCGAGACCTTGGGTATGCTCTGGGGTATTTTTTCGTAGCCATAGCTGCGCGCTATCTCTTCAATTAAATCTACGCCTAAATTTACATCCTGGCGGAAAGATGGAACGCCTATGCTAAAGCTATTCTTAACCTTGGCTTTTACTTTAAACCCGAGTGAGCTTAGGATCGTTTTTATTTTTACCGGCGGTATATTTTCTCCTAAGAGGTTATTAACATTTTCTGTTTCTAGGGTTATATTTTTAGGCTTAAGCTTGCTTACGCCATTAATTTCAAAGGCGGCCTCTTCTCCTCCGGCAATCTCCTCTATTAACTCTCGAGCCCGAGAAGAGGCCTTTTCTACTATCCCTAAATCTATCCCCCGCTCAAACCTATAACTTGACTCGCTCTGTAATCCTAAGGCCTGCCTGCCGCGGCGCACCACAATAGGATTAAATACCGCTGCCTCTAACAGGATATTTTTTGTGCCTTCGGTAACCTCAGTATCTCGGCCGCCCATTATACCGGCGATAGCTATTGGCGTGTTCGCGTGTTCACATGTTCGCGTGTTCACATGTTCACCAACTTCGGATGCAATAACTAAAATCTTTTCATTTAGAACTCTTTTTATACCATCTATGGTAACTATTTCTTCTCCATTCTTTGCTCTTTTTACAATTATTTTGAACGGAAGAACTTGCGAACTTGCGAACTTGCGCACCAATCTATCCAAGTCAAATGTGTGCAAAGGCTCGCCTAATTCAAATAATACATAATTAGTAATATCAACTATGTTATTCACGCTGCGGCAACCCACCAGCTCTAACCTTTTCCTTAACCATTCAGGAGAGGGGCCTGCTTTGACACCCCTAATTATTCTGGCGGTGTATAGAGGGCAATCTTTTTTGTTTTCAATCTGAATTGAAAACAGCCGCGAATTATTAGCGTGTAGCGGATAGCGGATAGCGGATAGATTTTTGCTATACGCTCTACGCTCTACGCTATACGCTCTAAGTTTCGAACCCGTAATCGCCGCCACTTCCCGGGCAATCCCATAAACGCTTAGCCAATCCGGGCGGTTAGAAGTAACCTCGATCTCCAAGACAAAATCCCCTGCCTTCCCTTCTAAAGAAACTACCTCTAGCCCCGCCATAGTGAGCTTATCCGCCAACTCTCGGGGAGGAATCTTAATAGCGACAAAGTCTTTTAGCCAATTATAGGTAATCTTCATTTTAAAACTGTTTTAAAAATCTTAAATCATTCTCATAAAACAACCGGATGTCATTTATCCCATATTTAAGCATGGCGATTCTTTCCACGCCCATGCCAAAGGCAAACCCGGTATATTTCTTAAAATCAATATTTACGTGTTTAAAAACATTGGGATGAATCATCCCTGAGCCCAAAATCTCAAGCCAGCCTTTCCTCCCGCAGACTGAACATCCCTTGCCTTTACAAATTATGCAGGATATATCCACTTCTGCCGAAGGCTCGGTAAAAGGAAAGAAGTGCGGCCGGAAACGCATCTTAATATTTTTCCCAAAAATAGTTTTAGCAAAAACCTCCAATATCCCTTTTAAATCCGAAAACTTAATCCCTTCATCTACCATAAAACCTTCTACCTGATGGAACATAAACGAATGCGAGGCATCCACTGCGTCCGGGCGATATACCCGGCCCGGCACCACCACGGCTAAAGGGGGCTTGCGCGATTGCATCACGCGTATTTGCACCGGCGAGGTATGGCTGCGTAAAAGCATCTTAGGATAATCTTTTAAATAAAATGTATCAAATGCCTCACGAGAAGGATGTTCTAAGGGAATATTTAAGCCGGTAAAATTATTGTATTCAGTCTCTATCTCCGGGCCTTCAACGACAGAAAAACCCATACGCTTAAATATTGAGCAGATCTCATCAGTAACCTGGGTCAAAGGATGGAGCCGCCCCAACTCCTGAGCAATCCCCGGCATACCAATATCCCAAGGTTCCAGCTTCTGTTGTTTTGAGCTTACGCTAATAGCTTTTTGTTTTTCTTCAATCAGAGAGAGAAGCTTATTTTTCAGGGAATTAACCTGCTGGCCAAAAACAGGCCTCTCTTCTTTCGCTATCCCGGATATAGTGCTGGTTAATTGGGTTAGGAGCCCTTTTCTCCCTAAATATTTCAGGCGGAAATGCTCTAAGCTTTCCGGAGAATTTACATTACTTATTTCTGTGTCTATTTGCGCAAGAATAGCGTTAATATCCATACTAAGAATAACACCCCCAATAATATCAATGCCTGATTTCTTTTTGCCGGATTCAATCTTTCCCGGGTAAATCTCCCGGAATCTATCTTGCGTAAAGTTTGCGCGTGTATATCCAAGTCTCCGCCATGTTCAGGGCAGGCACGGTGAAAGACCCCGGAAACCTCAATAATATCTCCTTTTGCCTTATAACTCCCGGTATAAGTAATTTCTCTGGCTAAAGAGAAGGGAATCCATATACCGACGGCGTTTATCCCGTCATTAACATTCACCCAAGCGAAATCAGCGCGCTTCATCACCTCGCCTATAACTTCGCCTTTATAGGTAATTATTTTACCGTCTAATTGCTTAGCGTTATTAATAAGTTCCGTGCTGGATAAAGGCTGCGCATAACAAACAGAGAACAGAGAACAGAAAACAGAGAACAGAGTAAAAATCCTCATCTGTAATCTGTCCCGACGCGCTATTTTTATATTCGGTCGGGATCCCGACTTTACGCCGGGATAATCTGTAATCTGTAATCTAATCATTATTTTCCTTTTATTGCTGCCACAAAAAACCCAATCAAGGTAAATACCGACATAAACTCTAAGCGGCCCGCCCACATCTGAAATATATAAGTCATCTTCAATACTGCCGGCATAGAGGGCGCGGTTATCCCGCAAGACAACCCTACATTCGCCGCGGCTGATGTAGATTCAAACAAGGATTCTAAAAACGGGTAGCCGTAAAACATCCCCACACAAGAACCTAACCCATATAAAACCAAATACGCCAAGGTAATTAATAGCGCACCCCTAACCTGCTTATCCTCCAAGAAAATTTCTTTTATATGATGAAACTTCTGGACCACAATTGCCCTCTCAGGAAGAATTATCCTTTTGATATCCTCTACCAGCGCTTTAAAGATTATGCCTATCCTGAGCATTTTAATCGCTCCGGTAGTAGAGCATACAGCGCCGCCTAAACCCATAGCCAAGATTACCCCCACCAGTGCCAGATGGCTCCATTCATTCACAAACTGCCGGGCATATATGGTCTGGAAACCTGTTCCGGTATGCCCGGAAATAAGCTGGTAGAAGCCTTTGCGAAAAAGCATGACCGCCTTAGGATAAATACCTGCTTGAGTCAATCCTGTAGCGGTAATAGAAAATGTGATTATAACCGTTATAAATAGGGTAATGGTCTCTATATTTTTAAAGATTTCTTTGCGATTACCCATCCAGATATGGTAGTGCAGTTTAAAATTAAGCGCGCCCAAGATCATAATGGCAATAGTTACAATTTCGAAGACAAAGGAGTGATAATAAAGAATGTTTTGTGACTGTGGGGCAAAACCGCCGGTATCAAAGGCAGCCATGAATACGCAGGCGCCATGGAAAAAAGCATTGGATGGCTTCATCCCGCCCAAGGCCCCGACTATACCTAAAATAAGGGTCCCTAAAATCAAATAGACGATACTTACTAACCATATGAATCTTGAAGTATGCATCACATTCGGCATTATCTTTTCGTCGCGCGCCTCGCCTACATACATCTTAAATGCCCCGGAGGCCCCTTTAACGAAAAACGAAAGGGCAATAATTACGATCCCCTGTCCGCCGATAAACATAATCAAATGGCGCCAGAGATTATGCGCCAGAGATATATGGTCTAAATTTTGAACTAAGGTCAATCCGGTAGTAGCAAACCCGGACATAGAATCAAAACAGGTATCTAAGTAGGATCCCCAATGGCCGCTTAGATACATCGGTATCGCGCCTAAAAGCATAGCTGCCAGCCAGGAAAGAGAGACAACGATCATCCCTTGCATCCAATTAAGATCGCGCTCGGTATAACATATTTTAGTGAGAATAAGGCCAAAGATTAAGCCTATTTCCAGGCCAATTAAAAAATCTAATGCAGGATTTATTTCTCCTGCGCCTAAACCTATTAATATAGGTATAATCATAGTGCAGGCGAGGCCTAAGATGATCTTACCTAAATAATAACCTACAATCTTAATATCGTGGATGGTGGGCTTTAAAATCATGGTTTAAGCAAAAGGCAGATAAGAAACGCCGCAAGCATTATAAAGAAAGCGTATAATATCTCCGTAGATATGCCTAATATGATATTTAACGGAAGTTTTATCTTAATCATAATTTACCTACCAGTAAATTCAAAAGTTGCGGCTCATTACCTACAAGTGTTAAAGCGACCACATCATCCCCGGATTTAAGTATGGTATCCCCCTTAGGCACAATAACCTCTTCGCCCCGCAAGATAGAGACCAAAACCGAATCTTTGGGAAGGACAATGTCTTTAATCTTTTTATTAATTACCGGCGAATCTTTCGGCAGGTCCACGCGCACGATAGCAAGCTTGCCGCGCTTAAAACTCATCAGGTTTACAAAATCCGAGAAGGACACTTCTTCCTCAATAATCTTGGCGATTATCTTGGTGGAATCAACCGGGACGTCAATACCTAATTCACTAAAGGTATGCTCGTTGTCGGGGTTATTCACCCTGCCGACTGTGCGCTGGATATTAAACCGCTCTTTGGCTAACTGACAAACAATCAGATTATCCTCATCATCCCCGGTAACCGCAGCCACTATGTCTGCCCGGGCTATGCCCGCCTCTTCTAAAATCCTCGGGTCGCAGCCATCGCCATTAATCACTAAGGCGTCCATACCCTTAGCCGCCTCCTCGCAGATAAGTTTATTCTTATCCACGATACTGACGGTATGTTTGTTTCTTATGAGCCTTTTAGCTAAGAAATACCCTATCTTACCTGCGCCGACTATTATAATATACATACCGTTACAGACCTCCAATTATCCCCGCTACAAAATAGTTTGTAATGGGATACATTATGGCCTCTTAAATTTTAGAGCAGCTTAAACTTTTCTTTTACCTTATCAAGGCTGACGACCTTGATTACCGCCATTAATACATCTTTGGCCTTAAAGATAGTATCTGCTTCCGGAATAATAACTCCGGAGAGCCTCCTAATAGCCACTACCATGAATTCCTGGGGGATATTTATAGCTGCGGGAGTCTTGCCGATAAGATCATCCTTAACTTCAATCTCAAAAACTCCGAGATCCTTGGTTTCAATAAGATAGCTGGAAAAACGGCTTTCAATAATTTTATCTCTTAACATGGCGGCAAAAAGCGTTGTCCCGCTTATAATATCTAAACCCAATGCCGCGTAGATATGCGCGCGCTGCGGATCATACACGCGGGCGATAACCTTAGGCACTTTAAATATTTTCTTAGCCACTTGCGCTGAAATTAAATTAGTGTTGTCGCCGTTGGTAACGGTGCAAAAGGCATCTGCTTTTTCAATTCCCACCTGTTTTAATAACTCAAGGTCAAAACCATTTCCGGCCATGGTTAAGCCGTTAAAGGTACTACCCAACCGCTCAAAGGAATCCCGAGACTTGTCAATTACAACGACATTGTGGCCTTCGTTAGAAAGAAGCTTTGCCAGCTCCGCTCCGACCCTTCCGCAACCAACTATTATAACATACATGATATGCCCTTTCGTTCGTAAGTGAGGACTAACCCTTGGCTGTGGTAACCAACTTTTTAAATGCCTGACTATCCTTTACCGCCAAGTCCGCAAGAATCTTACGGTCTAAAGCAATCTTGGACTTTTTTAAGCCATTCATAAATACGCTGTAGGTAATGCCCTGCGCCCGGCAAGCGGCATTAATACGCGCGATCCATAAAGCGCGGAATTCTCTCTTCTTGTTGCGCCTGTCGCGATAGGCATACTTTAAGGCATGCATAAGCGCTCTGCTCGCCTGTTGGTATTGCTTGCTCCTATCCCCGAAAAAACCCTTAGCCTTTTTTAATAATCTCTTTTTCCGCCTGCGCGTAGCAGGGCTATGCTTAATCTTAGCCATAACAACTACTCTCCTTAATGAGCCCTTAACATTTTTCATCCCCGTAGATACTCAAGAAAATGTCAAGGGCGAATTATCCCGGCGAATATACCAAAATTATCGAAGAGAATTTTAGTACATCTTATAAGCCGGGACATACACCTTTCTACCCATACGGCAGCATCCTCTTTAGATACTTTGTCTCTTTTTTATTATCCAAGATGCCCCGCTTCCTTAAAGACCTTAATCTTTTGGCCTTCTTGTTTGAGGCAAGATGGCTTTTACCGCCGGGAGAATATTTGATCCTCCCCTTTTTGGTTAGCTTAAACCTTTTAGCCACTCCTCGCTTAGTCTTTAACTTTACCATTTTTACCTTTCCTTATTTAGGCGCAATTACAAAATACATAATCCTGCCATCTAATGAAGGCAGTTTTTCTACTTGTCCATCATTGGCTAAATCCAAAATAAACCTATCTAAGACCTTCCTTCCTAAATCCAGATGCTCCATCTGCCTGCCGCGGAAGAAAAGGTTAATCTTAACTTTGTCTTTCTTCTTTAAAAAACTTATCACCTGTTTTAGTTTAGTTTCGTAGTCATGGTCGTCAATATTAGGCTTGAGGCGAATCTCCTTAAGCTTGCCCTGCTTCTGGTGCTTCTTGGCTTCGCGCTCTTTCTTTTCTTCATCGTATTTAAATTTGCTAAAGTCGATGATGCGGCAAACAGGAGGATCGGCATTAGGAACTACTTCCACCAAGTCTAGTTCATATTGATCAGCTAATTCCAACGCTTTCTGTATGGCTACTACCCCTAACTGATTAGCGTCCGGGCCAATAAGCCTGACTTGCGGGGTATGAATCCTTTCATTAACACGGATAAACCTTCTTATCACAATCACCTATTCCTTTCTTGTCTTGGTTCGCTAGTTCGCTAGTTCTAAAGTTAGTTGAATAGCGACTCAGCAAATTCTGTTTTCTATCTCTTTATTTATTTGGCCAATAAACTCCCCCAATGCTTTACTACCTAAATCACCTTGGCCTTTTTTTCTTACCGCAACTGTCCCTGCCTTGGCCTCGCGCTCTCCCACCACCAGACAATACGGAATTTTGTTTATTTCGGCATTGCGGATTCTTTTGTCCAGCGTTTCATTACGGTCATCAATACCCGCGCGGATTCCGTTTGTATCAAGTTCTTGCTTTACTTTCCGGGCGTACTCCAAAACACTCTCTCTAATCGGAATCACTAAAACCTGCTGCGGGGCAAGCCAAAGAGGAAAATCCGCATTGTAATGTTCTATTAAGGCGCCGATAAAACGCTCTATACTCCCCAATAAAACCCTATGCAGCATTATCGGCTGCCTCTGTTTACCCTCATTATCAATATAAGACAGATTAAACCTTTTGGGAAGGGCAAAATCGCATTGTATGGTAGCACACTGCCACTTTCTTTTTAAGGCATCTTTTAATTTTATGTCAATTTTCGGGCCATAAAAAGCTCCATCACCCTCGTTGATGTCATAAGCTAATCCCTTTTCTTTTAAGGCATCCTCTAACGCCTCAGTCGCCTTCTGCCAATCTTCGTCGGAACCGATCGATTTCTTAGGCCGCGTGCTTAATTCTATTGCCAGGTCATCAAACCCAAAAACCCTCATTGTATCAAATGCAAAATCTATAATCCCCTCAATCTCGGCGCAAAGCTGTTGGGGCAAACAAAATATATGCGCATCGTCTTGAGTAAACCCGCGCACGCGCAATAGGCCATGCAAAACCCCCGCCTTTTCACGACGATAGACTGTCCCCAATTCAAAGAAACGTATGGGCAAGTCTTTGTAGCTTCTTGTTTTTGATTTGTAAATCAAAATGTGCCCGGGGCAATTCATCGGCTTTAAAACATATTCTCCGCCGCTATTTTCGGCGGGCCCACCTCCGCCACAAGAATTGGCGGATGCGCCAATATTTATGGCGCAAATGTTTTTGGCGGATTTGTCATCCTCTATTTTAAAGGTATACATATTCTCTTTATAATAATCGTAGTGCCCGCTGGTTTTCCAAAGGCCAGACTGCATAATATGCGGGGTAATTACCATTTGATATCCGCGCTTTAAATGCTCTTTCTTTTCATAATCTTCAATAATGCCGCGTAAGATTGCCCCATTAGGATGATAAAAGACTAAACCCGCCCCTGCCTCTTGATGATATATGTTAAATAGCTCCAAGGCTGGGCCTAACTTACGATGGTCGCGCAACTTCGCTTCTTCCAAATTCTTTAAATGCTCATCCAACTCCTTTTGATTCAGAAAGGCTGTGCCATAAATTCTCTGCAGCATAGGGTTAGTCTCTATCCCATGCCAGTATGCCCCGGCGACAGAAAGTAATTTAAAGGCCTTAATTTCTCCGGTAGATTTAATATGCGGGCCGCGGCATAAATCTGTAAAACTCTTGCCGGTTCTATATATTGAAACTGTTTCTCCGGGAATTTCGTGAATTAATTCTAATTTATAATCCTCTTTTAATTTGTTAAACAGAGCCATAGCGTCTTTTTTGGAGAGCTCTTCGCGGGTAAACGGCTCATCCTTTTTAATAATCTCAAACATCTCTTTCTCTATCTTGGCTAAATCCTCGTCGGTAAACGGACTTTCCTTGTCAAAATCATAATAAAATCCGTCCTCTATGGAGGGGCCGATAGCTAATTTTACCTCCGGCCAGAGCTCCTTCACCGCCTCTGCCATTACATGCGAACAAGAATGTCTTAAGGTATCTAAATCCATAGTTTTTCTGGTAAGGCACTCCGCTCGCTAAACCGCTTGTCGCGGTTTTTAACGCTCGCTTGAGTGCCATTTGAATTTTTCTTGTCGAAAAATTCAAATGGGCCCAAGAGGATTTGAACCTCTGGCCTTTGCGATGTCAACGCAACGCTCTAACCAACTGAGCTATGAGCCCGCATTATCTCTTCGTATTCGCTCATAGCGACTGTCAACCAATCCCGACGACCTCGCTTTTGCTCGGTGTCGGGACCCCGACCTCCGACGTTTTTGGTCGGAGCGTCGGGGCTGAGCTATGAGCCCAAATTTTTTGTTCGCTTTGCTCATAGCGAACACCTTTTGCCAACGACGAGCAGCGCAAACGCGCTGCGAGGAATCTCACCGCTTTTTTTGGCGGGACTGAGCTAAGCGCCCGCTTATTTTAAAGTGGGCAAGGAGGGAGTCGGACCCTCATGACCTTGCGGCCAATAGATTTTAAGTCTATCGTGTAAACCATTCCACCACTTGCCCAATATTTTTACAATTACCCGTAAACCGTTTTACTTTGATTCCAACCCTGATACGAAACTAAACATTCCTGAGCCAATTTTATTTTCCTATTCAACCCAAGGCAATCCTTATAGTAGCATCGCCTAGCAATTTCTCTTGCTGCCATCTTGCCATATTTTAATATCCACTGGCTTTTACTCTGCTTGTAAAGCTTTCCTCTAATTTTCAATAAAGACTCGATTATGTTTTTAAGCCACCTAATAAATTTTGGAGAACCGGAATAAATTCTGATACTCCACTGCTCTCCATCATTAGATGGATGAATCCACTTTCGTATACATCCATCCCCATCAATTAAACCTCGTAAAAAATCACTAAAAAATTGGCTTGGCACTTTAATATCTTTTAAAATTAATGATTTGTTCGGCATAAGTCCAATCAATAAAAGAAAATCGTAAAATCCTTTATTCGCAATTTGAATACGATACGCTTGCTTAGGGGTGTTTTTGTTCTTGGCGCACACTCGACTTGCAAGCCCCATACGATCTTTTATTAGCTGCAAAAAGTCTTGATCTTTGGCGGTTATATCTACATGCCTACCGTCCTTACATAAGCACCCATCGCTGGTAATCAATCCTACCAAATACCAAAGATTTACTCCGGCAATATTTAAATCTTTTCTTATATTCGGCATTTAATTTTCAAGGCGTGGACCGGACTCTCCCGACGTTCGCCTCCGTCTCAGTCGGGACCGGTATATAACTGTTTTATCCCGCATCGCCTTCGTAAGTAGCTGGATGCGAGACAGACCACGCTTATTTTATCAAAGGCGCGGGTGGGATTTGCACCCACGCATAATGGTTTTGCAGACCACTGCCTTTCTACTTGGCTACCGCGCCATTTGTCAAATATTCTTCTTTACCTCTTTGATTATCTCCTCAACTTCAGCCAAACAGCCAATACCCATATCGCCACAAGCAAGCCTGCCCTCTTTAGGCCCGATAAACCTATAACCCAATCTTTTAAGCTTGGCAATATTCTCTTGGGTAATTTTATTTTTATACATATTCTCGTTCATCGCCGGAGCAATCAAAACTGGCGCCTTGGTTGCAAGGATAATGCAGGTCAATAAATCATCACAGGTGCCTGCGGCTATTTTAGCGATTATATTCGCTGTTGCCGGGGCAATTAAAATCAAATTTGCCTCCTTGGCTAAGGATATATGCTCTATCCCCCAGGCCCGCGGAGTATCAAAAAGGCCGCGGTAGACCTTATCTCCGGAAAGACTCTGAAAAACTATTGGCCTGATAAGCTCCTCTGCCTCCTTAGTCATCACGACAGAGACAGAAAACCCCCGTTCTTTTAAACGGCGCAGGATATCGCAAGATTTATAAATAGCGATACTCGCGGTTACCCCTAAAATAATATTTTTCTTTGCCATGTTCGATTCTTTATTCCGTAGGGCAACCCCGTGGTCCGCCGCAGGCGGATTTTACGGGGCGCAACTTCATTTATTTTTTCTGCTTGATCTTCTTCGCCTGGATTCTCCCGGCGGCAATTTCATACAAGGCTACCGTAGAAGGCTTAATATCAGCACTAACATCCACAAGCCTTGGCTGGCCTTCGGCAATCTCAAGCGCTCTTTTTGCCGCCAGATTTACCAATTTATAAATTGAACTTTCGCTCTGCCGCAACAACTTTTCTCTCTCTACATAACCCATAAATCGCACCCCGCTCTTATCTATTGGAGCCCCGCCGGGCTAAAACCCAAGGCCCCTTCTCCCTTAATATAATATCCTTCAACTTTTTTACCGCCCGGCCTAAATTTATGTTTCTTAAGGTATAGTCGCATTGGGATGAATTCTTAAGCTCTTCCCTCGCGAGTTTTAAGCGCCTTAAAATTTCTTCCTGATTAGTGCTGAGAGAACGGCCTTCTATCCTCTTGCGCAACTCTTTTACCGACGGAGGAATAATAAGAATGACTACTGTATCCTTAGGGTAAAGTTTTTTTATCCTCAGCGCGCCCTTAAAATCCAAACACAATATTATATTCTTACCCTTAAAAAGGTTAGCCTCAAAAGAATCCTTTTTAGTGCCATAATAATAACCTAAGTACTTTGTCCATTCAAGGATTTTCTTGGCTCTTTTAAGCCTGAGAAATTCCTTTTCGCTTATAAAAAAGTAGTCCTTCCCCTGCCGCTCGCCCAATCGCTTAGGGCGGGTAGACAAAGAAATAGATTTGACAAATTTCTTTTTAAGCAATCCATCTTTAAGAACCAGTTCGCGTAAGGTTGTTTTACCGGAACCCGAAGGCCCGGAGAGGACAAAAATCATTCTATATTCAGCGCCTGTTCCCGAATCTTTTCAATTAAGCTTTTAATCTTAAGCACTTGAGCAGATACCATCACATCAAACGTCTTGGCTGCCAGAGTATTCGCCTCGCGCTGCATCTCTTGAGCGATAAAATCAAGTTCTTTGCCTATGGAACCGTCCGCATTAATTTTATTCTTAAAATTACGCAGATGAAAGACTAACCTATCTATCTCTTCGGTTGTGTCCGTGTCTTTTAAAAATACCGCGCGTTCTTCATCATTATCAAATGCCTTCAATTTATTTTTAATTGCTATTTTAAGCCGCAACTTTATATTTAATAACCTCTCTTTAAGTTCATCTGCCTGTTTCTTTAAATAACCCTTCAGGGCGATCCCTTCTTTTCCGCGCGCCTTGACCAGGTTGTTAACGGCAGTATCCAAAGCTGTCTTTAACTTCGGCCAGAGGCCTTCCGGGGAAACCCTCTCTTCTTGGAGCGTCAACACCCCTGGCAAGTTTATCAGGGTATTAAAATCCAGGCTATCCTTAAGCTTGAGTTCGTTTTTAACGCTATTTATTTTCTCTATATATTTCTTGAGGAGTGTTTTATTTATAAAGGCCTCCCCTGCCCTTTTGCCGCTTATATTCACCGCGCAGGTAACTCTGCCCCTTTTAATCTTAGACTCAATGGTTTTCTTAACTTTATCTTCGAGAGAGAGTAAACCATTAGGCAGATGCAGAGCCGTGTCTAAAAATTTGTGATTTGTGCTTCTTAACTCTACTGATATTTTGCCCTGCTCAAAAGCCCCTACTTCACAACTACCAAAACCAGTCATACTTTTAATCATTAGTTATCCTTTCTAAGCCCAAACCTTTCTCTTTTTTTCTTTATCTATAACCTCTTTGCAAGGATATAATTCAACGATTATCTCATCAGGCTGAAACCATAGCTTAATTTCCCTTTCTGCGTCGGGCCCGTCCGACGATACATGAATAACATTTTCATAGACTCCGGACGTAGTGATACGCCCGTAAGACCCGCGTATGGAAGTCGGGTCTGCCTCTTCGGGGTTTGTCGCTCCGGCGAGTTGGCGGCATTTCTTAATCGCTTCCTCACCCCAATAAATCAAAGCCATAACTTTTTTGCGGTTATGCAATTCACCCCGAAGGTATTTAATGATTTCGCCGAAAAAAGGCCTATCCTTAAGATGACGGTAGTGCTCCTCGGCCAGCTCTTTGGATACACGCACCATCTTAGCCGCAACGATTTCAAGCTTAGTTTCAGATAGGCGCGTAAGAATATTGCCGGTTAATGACTTTTTAAGCCCGTCAGGTTTAATAAGAATTAACGCTGCCTGATTCATCCCGTTAGAAACCTCCAATCATTCCCGCTATGAATCTCTAAATATTCCCGTTACACAATAGTTTCTAACGGGATTCATCCCGCACCTTCCTTCATTTATTATCCCACTCCCTTAAAGATGTTAAATCATGATCCTAATTATTTAGTTCCCCTGATTGTGTTTACAATCCTCTCTAAGTCTTCCTGAGAATAGAATTCAATAAAAATGTGCCCGCGCTTTTTCATCTTGTTGATTCTGACCTTGGTGGAAAGCAAATGCTCTAGCTCTTCTTCTAAGGCTGCGATAAAAGGCTCGCGGGCTACTTGGCTGCTCTTACGCCTTTCGCCTTTCGGCCGATGTGTTTTTATTAAATTCTCCAATTCCCTTACAGATAAGCCCTTGGATATTGCTTCTTGAGTTAGCCGGCGTTGCTGGTTTTCATCTTCTACCTCTAATAGCGCCCGGCCGTGAGCAAAAGATATACGGCCCTTCTTCATCTCCTCCTGAATTTCATATGGAAGTTTAAGCAGCCTCAAAGTATTGGCAATAGTAGAACGTGCCTTGCCTAATGTCTCGCTGATTTTTTCCTGAGTTACCTGAAATTTGTCAATAAGATGCCGATAAGCATGCGCCTCTTCAATGGGATTAAGACCTTCTCTCTGTATATTTTCTATTAATGCGTATTCCAATGAATCGCGGTCATCAACATCCTTGACAATTATTGGTATCTCCTTGAGCCCCAATGAGTTACAAACACGCAGTCTTCTCTCTCCGGCTATCAACTCATAATAATCTCCCTTGCGCCTGGCTAAGAGTGGTTGGATAACTCCTTTTTCCTTAATTGACTGGGCTAGCTCTTCAGTAGAATTAAGATTAAAATCTTCTCGTGGCTGAAAAGGATTTGGCCGTATTTGTCCAGACTGGACATAAATAATCTCGCTTCTTGCTCCTGCTTCCTTCTCTGGAATTAAGGCGCTAATCCCTTTTCCTAAAGCTTTCCTTTCCATCAAGCTCCTCCTCTTGATTCAACTATGGTATTTTTTAGGGGCAGGCCGAGAATCTCCTGACATAAATCTTCATATTTCTGCGCACCTAGAGAGTTTTTGTCATAAAGATAAATGGGCTTCCCAAAACTCGGTGCCTCACTAAGGCGGATATTGCGCGGAATCACTGTCTGATAAACCTTATCCTTAAAATGATTCCTCGCTTCCTCAATAACTTCCTTGGTAAGATTAGTCCTGTAATCTGCCATAGTAAGAAGCACGCCTTCAATGGTAAGGTTCTGATTAATATTATCTTTCACAAGTCTAATGGTATTATTGAGTTGCGTTAATCCCTCTAAGGCATAATATTCGCATTGGACGGGAATAATTACCGAGTCAGCCGCGCATAAGCAATTTATGGTTAAAAGCCCTAAAGATGGCGGAGAATCAATAATGATAAAATCAAATTCAGTCTTTACTTTTTCCAGCGCTTTTTTTAATCTATATTCCCTGCCCAGCGAACCTACCAGCTCTACCTCAGCCCCGGTTAAATCTAAGTTAGAAGGCGCGAGTATAAGATTAGGGATTGCGGTAGGCTCAAGCACGTTTTTAATGTCCACTTCTTCCAAAAGCACGTGGTAGGTGCTTTTTTGTATACTATGCTTATTGATCCCTAAGCCGCTGGTAGCATTTGCTTGGGGATCTAAGTCTATAAGCATAACCTTCTTGCCGGCAACAGCAAGAAATACAGCAATATTAATTGCTGAAGTAGTTTTGCCTACTCCACCCTTCTGATTACATATCGCAATTATCTTACCCATTGCAATTCATATAGTTACAAATTGTTGCCCACGGAACGCCCTTAAGCCTACTACAATTATTATCTTAAATTTAAGGAAATTGTCAAGTGTTTTTTGCATCCTTAATACTTACCCGCACTTTGGCTGGCTTAGCTCCCGACATACCAAAAAGCCCTTTTGCCTCATCAGAAACAATCTCTATCTTAACTCTATTACGAGGTAATTGTAGCTGTTCCAGGGCCTTCTTAATCGCCTCCTCTACCGTCTTACCCTCTATCTCAATAATCTTATCTGGTTTCATTTTGTCCTATTCATACGTAGTTGGAATATTAACATAAGCGTGCTATTTACAAACCAATATAAGACTAAGCCTGATGGCATACGGTAGAAAATTAAACCAAATATAACCGGCATAACAATAATCATTATTTTTTGCTGCTCAGCTGAGGCGCCACTGGCAGATGCCGAGGATATTTTCTGTTGCACAAACATACCTATGGCCATAATTATAGGCAAGATATTTAATTCATTGCCTAATATCGGTATGGATTGAGGTAAAACTATCAGCCGATCCGGCTCAGACAAATCTTTAATCCAAAGGAATTTTGCCCCTTTTAAGACTACGGAACGCATAAGCGCGTTATAAAGAGCAAAGAATACGGGTATCTGGAGTATCAACGGCAGGCAGCCCCCTAAAGGATTAACCTTATGTTCCCGATATAATTCCATTATCTCTTTATTTAACTTTTGCGGATTATCCTTGTTTGCCTTACGCAGCTCTTCTATTTTAGGTTGAAGCACCTGCATTTCTTTCATTGAACGCATCTGCTTAAGAGACAAAGGATATAAGACTAAATAAACTAATAAACTCAATAAAATAATCGCCCAGCCCCAGTTATGCACTATTTTATAGAGAAACTCTAAGGTTTGCAAAAGTATTTGCGAGATAAAATCAAAGGTGCCATAGTGAATAATCGCCGACCAATTTGGATTAATGTTATTCAAAATACCCAAGTCTTGCGGGCCTATATAGATACGATATGAATGTCCAATCTGACCATTAGGAGGGATAATTTCTGTTTGGACATTTAATCCAATCTCTGATTCCTGGTTATTCAGTCTATTGATAACTCCGGTAGTGTTATCTAGCTTGGGCTCAATAATAGCAGCAAAGTACTGGTCACGTAATCCTAAGAATTTAATCCCTGGCCGCTGTATGCTTTTCCGCGCGCTCATGTGTGAAACTTTATCTTGCGTGGCTATAGTTATATCCTGATAGCGCGCCTTAGGGTTCCTTGCTGAAATATCCATAAATCCTAATATAAGAGGAATATTAAATTTAAGAGACGCTGAAGATAAGTTTTGTACTTTTATTTCTAACTCTATGGTATAATTTGAGTTATGGAATTTAAACCTTTTAGTAATCTTCTTATCCGAGCTAATAGCTATGAAACTTACACTATCTGAAGTCATGCTATCTTTCTTAAAAACAAGCGTCGGATCATTTAATAAAAACCCATATCGTAGAGAAAATAAATAATTGTTGTAATTTTTAAAAGTTACTTCTTTAAGCGTTGCTAATTGCTCATTAAAGGCAGCCTTTAAATTACCCTGTTCATATTCAATCAGATTTTCAGATACGGGCTTAACTGGTTGGCTTACGTTACCAACCGAAACAGAAGCGCCAAAGTTATTCGGTTCTGTGCCTTTAGTTATAACCCCTTGACTACCAATGGGTTGTGGTTTGGGCATTAACGCTGACCAACTTAATAAAACTATTAAAGATAGACCTATCGCTAAAATCAAACGTTTTTCCATATTAATTAATCCAAGGGATCATACCCGGCCTTCCCGGAGAAAGGATGACAAGAAGATATTCTAATTAACCCCTTAAATCCTCCTTTAATTAATCCGTATTTTACAATCGCCTGTTTTGTATACTCAGAACAACTTGGTATAAAACGACAGGCCGGAGGCAAGGCCCATCTAAAATATGTTTGATATGCCTCAATTAAAAATAGTGATATTCTTTTAAACATTAAATGCAGAGCCTTTTTCTGCCTTTATGCCTGCGCCGGGCCAACAGTTTACGGCCTCTGCGGTTAACCATCTTACTGCGGAATCCGTGTCTCTTCTTCCCGACGATATTTGTTGGCGTTTTTAGATTTTTTTTCATCTTGAGCTCCTTAAGTTTTTATCTAGCGAAATCCTGCGAGTGCCACAAAATTATCGAAGAGAATTTTGTGGCGGTTACGAAGCAGGATCTTGTGCTCCTGAAGTATGGTTTTTTAGAATAGTTGTTAATTATAACATAAAAGTATACCCCGTCAATGGGTAATTTCCCAAGAGTTTCCTCATTTTTCCTGACGCAATCCATGATCCGTCGGGCAGGTTTTCCCGCCAAGCTATTTCATAGCAGGCGGGATCCCGACAATTTTTATATAGCAATGCGGGAAAACCTGCCCTACGGAAATAAATCTTGGGGAAACTACTCGTAATTCCAAATTAATCTATTTTCTATTGACGCCGTTAGAAATTATGCTATACTTTTTTTGTTTAAGGCATCTCTAACAGGGCTTAACTTTTTGTTTGCCTTGTTAGAAATTTTATGATAATCTACAAACGTATTTCTAACGGAATAAGTAATATTTTAATCCGGATTTTTCTCTTTCGATTTTCCACAGACTTATTCAAGGTGTGGATAAACTGTTGATAACATTAAAATGGCCGATATAACCTTAGTTTGGAACCAAGCGCAAAAATATTTAAAAGAGCACCTTGAGGCGGCAGTATTTGAAGCTTGGATTTTACCGCTTAAATCAAGGGTTAAAAACCAGGAATGCATAATGCTTGAAGCCCCGGATGCATTTTTTAGGGACTGGATTAAGAAAAATTACAGTCTGGCTATAGAAGAGGCCATTAACCATTCTGGTTCATCTAAAATTAACGTGGAAGTAGAAGTCGGCGCCCAACCCATGAAGACGGCGAAAGAAAAACCATCTAAAAATCAATATACACCGGTTAGGGATAGCCAATGCGACTTAAAATTAAATAGCCGCTACACTTTTGAAAATTTTGTGGTTGGCCCGTCAAACCGGCACGCGCATGCCTATTCTATAGCAGTAGCGGAATCGCCGGCTAAAAATTATAACCCTTTGTTTATCTATGGCGGAATAGGCTTAGGCAAAACCCATTTAATCCAAGCTATCTGCCATGCCATTAAACTTAAAGACAACGGAAATTTAAAAATAACCTACCTGCCCTCGGAACAATTTACCAATGAACTAATCAACGCCATACAACACCACTCTACGTCCGACTTTAGGCAGAAATACAGGAATACCGACGTTCTAGTTATAGATGATGTGCATTTCTTTGGAGGTAAAGATTCTACGCAAGAAGAGTTTTTCCATACCTTTAACGCCCTCTATGACGCGCATAAACAGATAGTTTTATCGTCGGATAAGCCGCCAAGAGAGATTGCCGAGCTTCAAGAGAGACTCGTGTCACGTTTTGGATGGGGTTTGGCTACCGACATACAACCGCCTGATTTAGAAACGCGCGTAGCTATCTTAAAAAAGAAGATTGAGAGAGAACCGGTTTCCGTTCCGAACGAAGTACTTTTTTTTATCGCTCAATTAATCAAAACTAATATTAGAGAATTAGAGGGGGCGTTAGTAAGAACTATGGCCTATTCATTGATGGAAGAAAAACCCATAACATTGGATTTGACCAAAGAAGTTTTAAAAGACCTCTTAAAAGAACCCAAGAAATTAATTACCGCGGACTTTATCCAGCGCTGCGTAGCAGAAGAATTTGGGGTTTCTTTAGGAGACTTAAAAACCCGGCGGCGTAATAAAAACATAGTTTTGCCTCGGCAGATAGCCATGTATTTAAGCAGGGAGTTAACCGACTTTTCTCTGCCTGAAATAGGCCAATTTTTTGGAGGCAAAGACCACACAACGGTATTACATTCATATAATAAAATAAAAAGGGAAATGACCAATAACCCATCTTTATACGAAAAAATAGAAAGAATTATACAAATCATTAAACACTAAACACCCAGGTTATCCAAGGTTGTTTTTGGCGCTAACTATATAATTTTAAGGTATGTTATATGGTTTTCAACAGAAACATAAACCATTATTACTTCTATTACTTTTTTAATATATTAAATAATAAATAATAGGGAGAAGAAAAAATGAAATTAAAAGTAGAAAAAAACACCTTATTGAACGGTATCCAGATTGTGCAAAATGTTATTATCGCCAAGGCTACTTTACCCATACTTTCAAATATTTTAATAGAGACACAACAGGATAGTTTACGGCTCACCGCCACCGATCTAGATATTGGTATAACCTGTTTAGTACCTGTGGATATTCAGGAGGCGGGTGCAGTTACTGTGCCAGCTAAAAGATTTAGCGATATTGTCAAGGAATTACCCGAAGGGGAAATTAACATAACCACTAAAAAAAATAATCAAGTTAATATTGAAACAGGATTATGCCAGTTTAAAATTATGGGTTTAGCGCGCGAAGAGTTTCCTAAACTTCCGGAGTTTAAAGACAAAGAAGTTATAAAATTAGAACAGGCGGCCCTAAAAGAGGCATTAAACCTCACATCATTCTCTGTCTCCATGGATGAAACGCGCTATATTTTAAACGGGATACTCTTTAGGCTTAGTAAAAATAACCTTACCTTGGTGGCTACGGATGGGAAGAGGTTGGCGATAGCAGAGAAAAAGTTAAATTATAATGTGAATAAAGACATTAATATTATTGTGCCCATTAAAACCATTCATGAGTTAAACCGTAACTTGAAAGATGACGGCGAGTTATCTTTGATTTTAGGGAGTAATCAAGTGTTGTTTGATTTAGGGGGCGTAATGGTGATTTCGCGTTTAATTGAGGGTGAATTTCCCGACTATAAACAGGTAATACCGCCGGCAACAGAAAATAAAATGCGCGTTAATAGGGGAGAGTTTTTACTAGCGGTAAAGAGGGCCGCGTTATTATCTACCCCTGATTATCAGGCGATAAAATTAGAGGTATTTAAAAACAAATTGGTTGTTTCCAAATCTACTCCTGATGTGGGAGAGTCGCGGGAGGAAGCAGTGGTTGAGTATCAAGGCAAAGAGTTGGCTATCGGCTTTAACCCGAATTACCTGGTAGATGTTTTAAAAAATTTAAGTGAAGAGTTTGTGAATTTAGAACTGGTTGATAGTGAGAAACCCGGGGTTATCCGCATTAATGGCTATATCTATATCGTGTTGCCTATGCGTTTAAGTTAAAAATATGGAGAGGATAAGAGACGCAATTGAAAGCGTGATCCGGGGCCTTACAGTTAAAAAAACAGCGGGCAGGGGAGTTAACCCGCAGGAGTGGCTAAAAAAAGCGTTGACAAAGAAAGAACTGGGGCATATAAAATTTCATTATTTTAGGAAAGGTATTTTTGGGGTGCGCGTAGATTCATCGGTTTGGATGTACAATTTAAGTTTAAAAAAAGAAAGTTTATTGAGCAAATTAAGGGAGCAAACCCCAAATATAAAAGAAGTGCATTTTAGTATCGGAGATATAAAATGAGCGCCTATGACGCTACTAGTATTCAGGTTCTGGGAGGCATAGAGGCGGTCAGGCGCAGGCCGGCAATGTATATCGGCGATACCTCGACGCGCGGCTTGCACCACTTAGTTTATGAAGTAGTAGATAATAGCGTTGATGAGGCGTTGGCCGGGTACTGTAATTCTATTGATGTTGTAATCCGTTCTGATAATAGTGTTACAGTTACGGATAATGGCCGCGGCATTCCGGTGGATATGCACAAGACCGAGAAGAAGCCCGCGGTTGAAGTTGCCCTGACCATGCTGCACGCGGGGGGGAAATTTGACCACCGCTCTTATAAAGTTTCCGGCGGTTTGCATGGCGTGGGGGTAAGCTGCGTCAACGCCCTATCAGGCTGGCTTGAGGTAGAGGTTAAAAGAGACGGCAAGATTTACCATCAACGCTATGAGCGCGGCAAGACTGTATCTAAGCTAACCGTTATCGGCAAAAGCACCAATACGGGGACTAAGATTACTTTTAAGCCGGACGAGGCCATCTTCTCCAAGATTGAATATTCCTATGATATATTATCCCAGCGGTTAAGAGAACTGGCCTTTTTAAATAAAGGTTTGAAGATAAAATTAGAAGATGAGCGCACGGACAAAGAGGCGGTATTTGAATTTGCCGGCGGGATAGTATCTTTTGTGGAGTATTTGAATAAAAATAAGAACCCCCTACACAATAAAGTCGTTTATTTTCAGAAGCTCGTGGACGATGTTGATGTTGAGGCTGCTCTCCAGTATAACGACGGCTACGCCGAGACGATGTTTTCCTTCGCCAATAATATTAATACCGTTGAAGGAGGGACTCATCTTTCCGGTTTTAAGTCCGCGCTTACCCGCGCCATTAATCAGTACGCAAAAGTTAAAAACCTGATTAAAGACGACATCGCTATTTTCGGAGACGATGTGCGCGAAGGATTAACCGCGGTAATTAGCGTTAAAGTTCCTAATCCGCAATTTGAAGGCCAGACCAAAACCAAATTAGGCAATTCCGAGGTGGAGGGGTTGGTGGCGTCGGAAAGCCTGGAGGCCTTAAGCGGGTATTTTGAAGAGAATCCTGCGGTAGCCAATAAAATTATTGATAAGGTTATTGTTGCATCGCGTGCGCGGGAAGCTGCGCGTAAAGCGCGAGAGTTAACCCGCAGAAAAGGCGCCTTAGAAGGCGCGGGTCTGCCTGGGAAGTTATCGGATTGCTCTGAGCGCGACGCAGCCTTGTGTGAATTGTATATCGTGGAAGGCGATTCCGCCGGAGGATGTTTTTTTGGAGACACCAAAGTGGCTTTAACTGATGGACGAAATGTTACTTTTAAGGAGTTGATAAATGAAGAAAGAGCCGGCAAAAAAAATTATTGTTATACCATTGGCCGCGACGGTAGAATTGAAATTAGGGAAATAAAAAATCCAAGAATAACAAAACAAGCAGCTGAAGTTATCAAGGTTGTGCTGGATAATAACGAAGAAATTATTTGTACCCCCAATCATAAGTTTATGTTAAAGGATGGCGGTTATAAAATGGCTAAAGATTTAACCCCAGAGGATTCTTTAATGCCGCTTTATCGCAAACATTCAGAAATTGGCGGCCGCATTACTATTAAAGGATACGAAATGGTTTTTGATTCAAAGTCTAATAAGTGGATTTTTACCCATTTATTATCTGATAGATTTAATTTAAAGAGCGGCGCTTCTCCGAAAGCAATTGGCGACACCATTCATCATAAAGATTTTAACAAATTAAATAATAATCCGGATAATTTAGTAAGAATGGGAAATGACGAAAGAAGCGTATTGCCTATTCGTGATAATAATGTGGTCAAATTTAACACTCTTTTAAACAGGTTCTTTGCTAATAATGAAAATGATCTGTTAGAAGCGGTGAAAAACTATAATCATAAAATCCAGCGCATTGAAAAAATTGATGAAAAAATTGACGTTTATGATATAGAAGTGCCCGGTACCCACAATTTTGCTTTGGCCAGCGGGATTTTTGTGCATAATAGCGCCAAGCAGGGCCGGGACAGAAGGTTTCAGGCCATACTGCCCATTAAAGGTAAAATTTTAAATGTAGAGAAATCCCGGTTGGATAAAATCCTATCCAACGAAGAGATCCGCACCATCATCACTGCCTTAGGCACAGGCATCGGCGAAGAATTTGACGTAAGTAAATTACGCTACCATAAAATAGTGCTTATGGCCGATGCTGATATTGATGGTTCGCACATCCGCACCCTTTTACTTACGCTTTTATACCGGCAGATGCCTAAATTAATTGAGGATGGTTATGTTTATATTGCCCAACCGCCTTTATACAAAATAAAAAGAGGCCAGCGCGAGGAGTATATTCAGACTGAACATCAGATGGATGAAATGCTTTTAGACTTAGGCAGGGAGGGGCACAAGTTTATCTGCTTAAAAGAAAAGAAAGAGTTTACCGACAATCAATTTAAAGATCTTTTAGGGTTATTGGTAAATTTGGATAAGATAGGCAGAAGCTTAGGTAAAAAGGGAGTAGAAATTGCAAAATACCTCAGTTTTAGACATCCAAAGTCCAAAAAAATGCCTATTTATAGGGTCAAAATGGAGGGGAGAGAACATTTTGTGTATTCGGATAAAGAATTAGCCCTCCTGACTGACAAAGAAGATAAGGTCGGTGAGCCGGATGTATCAGAGTTGTTTGAATCTCAGGAAGTTGAGCAAATTATCACCAAGATAGAGAAAATGGGGTTAGATATTTCTACTTATAGCCCGGAGTCCCCGATTGAGAAGGGGCCTTCGGGTAAGGAAGTGAGTAAAAAAATCAAGGCCCCTTACCGCATTACTAATGAAAAAGATCAGAAAGATTTGAATAGTTTAAAAGAGGTTTTGGCCTACATCAAAGAGACGGCTACTAAGGGGATGCATATTCAAAGATATAAAGGTTTAGGCGAAATGAATCCGCAGCAACTCTGGGAAACTACCATGAATCCCGAGAAACGCACGATGTTAAAGGTTGTTTTGGAGGATGCGGTTGAGACAGATAAGATGTTTACGGTTTTAATGGGTGATCAGGTTGAGCCGCGCAGGGAGTTTATTGAAAATTACGCCCATCAGGTAAAAAATCTGGATATATAATTATGTATACGCGTAACGAAAAGATTGTTCCGGTTTGTATTGAAGGAGAAGTAAAAGACTCGTATCTTAATTACGCGATGAGCGTAATTGTCGGCCGCGCCCTCCCCGATGTCCGCGACGGATTGAAACCGGTGCACCGCCGGATACTTTATGCTATGCAGGATTTGAATCTTGATCACTCCAAGCCCTACAAGAAATGCGCGCGTATCGTCGGAGAATGTCTCGGGAAATATCACCCGCACGGAGATGCCGCGGTTTACGATTCCTTAGTAAGAATGGCCCAGGATTTTTCCTTACGCTATCCGCTCGTGGATGGTCAAGGCAATTTCGGATGCTTTACCAAAGATACCAAAATCCGCCTTACCGATGACAGATCTGTTAGTTTTGAGGATCTGATCAAGGAAGCCGGGCAGGGCAAGAAGAATTATGCCTTTACTTTTAATCCCAAATCACAAAAGATTGAAATAGCTGAAATTAAAAATCCCAGAAAGACACGCAAGAACGCCGGGTTAATAAAAGTTATTTTGGATAACGGTGAAGAGATCAAATGTACACCTGACCATCTTTTTATGCTTAGAGACGGTAGTTATAAAAAAGCAAAAGAACTGAAACCAAATGATTCATTAATGCCTTTGTATACTTGTGGTTATAGTGGTAAAGAGGATTTAGATTTAAAAGGTTATAAAACAATTTATCAACCCATGTACAACGATTGGGAATTTGTTCATCGTTTAGCCGACAATTGGAATCTAAAAAAGAAAGTTTATAAAAAAAGTGCGGGTAGGATAAGGCACCACAAGGATTTTAATAAATTAAACAATAATCCTGATAACATCCAGAGAATTCAGTGGGGTGAGCATTGGGGGCTGCATAAAGAAATTGCTGCTTGGCGGCACAAGAATGACCCGGTATATGTAAAAAACCTTGCGGAAGGCAGAAAGAAATTTTTGACAGATCCCAAAAACCTTCAAAAGATTGGCCTGCGCCTAAAAGAATGGAATTTGAAAAAATGGCAGGACCCGAATTATCGCAAGAAGATGAGTGAGCTTATTCGTCAGGCTTGGCAAAGGCCCGAATATCGGCAGAGAGTAATTGATGGCTCGAGTAGGAACCTTAAGAATTTATGGAAAAAGAAAGAGTTTCGGGAATTGTTAAGTAAATTAAAATCAGAAGAACTCAAAAAAAGATGGCAAGATCAAGGCTATAGAGATTTTATTGCTGAGATTACCCGCCAAACATCGCTGCGAATTTGGTCGAATCCAAAACACCGTGAATTTATCTCCAAAATAAATAAAGAACGTTGGGATAATCTGGAATATCGGCAGAAAATGGTTGAGCAATCAAAAAGGTTATGGCAAGACCCCATATTCCGTAGCCATTATTCCAAAAATCATTTTAAGCTAATGGCGGAAAAGCTTTGGCAAGACCCCTCAATAAAAGAGTTCCATCGGGAAAAAGCCAAGAAGCAGTGGGAAAACGAAGGATTTCGAAGCAAAATGATAAAAAGTATAATTGCGAGAAATCAGAAACGCCTGCAAGACGATCCTGATTTGATGCACAAATTGGCTCAGAAGGCGGCAGTTTCTTTAAGGGGAAAATGGCAGGACCCTTCTTATAGAGAAAGAGTGGCTAAAAGCAGGATTTTGGGATTTGTGAGTAGTTTAATAGAAAAGAAACAAACCATTACGGCTGAGGACTATGAGCGATTAAGGCAGCCAGGACTGCCACGCCTAAATAATACCTTAAAATATTTTTCCAATTTTGAAGATATGTTGGCGCAGGCCGAACACCACCTTAATCATAAAGTCAGGGAAGTTAAACGTCTTAATATGAAAGAAGATGTTTATGATTTAACTATAGGGCCTTGGCATAATTTCGCTTTAGCCAGCGGGATTTTTGTTCACAATTCGGTTGACGGCGATACCGCAGCAGCTATGCGTTATACCGAGGCGCGCCTGGCTGCAATTTCCGATGATATGCTCGGCGACATTGATAAGGGCACGGTTAATTTCGGGCCGAACTTCGATGCTTCGCTTACAGAGCCGTTATTATTACCTGCTGCCTTACCTAATCTTTTAGTCAACGGCTCAAGCGGTATTGCCGTGGGTATGGCGACTAATATCCCGCCGCATAATTTAAACGAAGTAGCGGAGGCAATTATTTATCTTTTGGATACTCCCGGCGCCGAGATCAAAGACCTGATGCGTTATATTAAAGGCCCGGATTTTCCAACGGGTGGAGTGATTTGCGGCAAAGGCGGAATTAAAGAAGCTTATGCTACAGGCCGCGGCAAGCTTATTGTTCGCGCCAAGGCTACGGTAGAGCATCAGAAGAATGGTAAAGGCTTAATTATTATTACCGAGATTCCTTACCAGGTGCAGAAGTCCGGCCTTATTGAAGCAATTGCCAACCTTGTTGATGATAAGAAAATCGAAGGTATTTCTGATATCCGCGATGAGTCAGATAAAGACGGTATGCGTATTGTGGTGGAATTAAAGCGCGATATTGAGCCGCAGCTTATTTTAAACCAGTTCTTTAAACATACACAACTGGAAGTTACCTTTGGTATTATTATGCTGGCCTTGGTAGAAAACCGGCCGCGTGTTTTAAATTTAAGGCAGGTTTTGGATTGCTATATTGAACACCGCAAGGTAATTATCCGGCGCAGGACGCAATTTGAGTTAGATAAGGCTTTAAAACGTGCGCATATCTTGGAAGGGTTAAAAATCGCGCTCAAGTTTATTGACCGGGTTATCAAAGTAATAAAAACATCCAAGACTATTGAGATTGCCAAAGTAAACTTGATGAAGGAATTTGAGCTTTCCGAGGTTCAATCTCAGGCAATCTTAGAGATGCAGCTACAACGTTTGACTGCCCTTGAACGGGATAAGCTTGACGCGGAGTACGCCGAGCTTTTAAAGAAGATTGAGTTGTGCCGGGCAATTTTGGCATCCGAGAAGAAAATAGAGGGGATTATCAAGGATGAGTTGGAGAGGCTTAAGAAAGAATACGGGGATGAACGCCGAACCGATATCGTCGGCGAGGTAGAGGAATTAGAAGTAGAAGATTTTATCGCCGAAGAAGATGTGGTTGTAACTATAAGCCATAGTGGTTATATAAAACGGTTACCTGTAAGTGGATACCGTAAACAGAGGCGCGGAGGCAAAGGTGTAACCGGAGCAGAACTTAAAGAAGAGGATTTTATTGAACACCTCTTTGTTGCTTCTACCAAAGACTATCTTTTGATTTTTACAGACAAAGGCCAAGCGCACTGGCTTAAGGTTTATGAAATACCGGAGGCAAGCCGCACGTCCAAGGGCAAGGCGATAGTTAACCTGACGCAGCTGGAAGCAGGCTCAAAAATTAGTTCCACCATACCGGTGAAAGAGTTTGTCGGCGATAAGTATCTGGTGATGGCTACTAAGTTAGGCCAGATTAAGAAGACCAGGCTTGATGCCTATGGTAATCCCAGGAAGGGCGGGATTATCGGAATTACCTTAGATAAGGATGATGAATTAATCGGGGTAGAAATGACCGACGGTAAACAGGAATTACTAATCGGCACGCGCCAGGGTAAGGCGATAAGATTTTCCGAGGAAAAAGTGCGCGATATGGGCAGGGGCGCGCGCGGAGTCAAAGGGATTTCCTTAGCCAAAAAAGATGAAGTTATCGATATGGTAGTTCCGCAGAAAGGTTCCACCATACTCACCGTAACTGAGCTGGGCTTTGCCAAGCGTACCACTATTGAGGAATATCGTTTGACTTCCCGCGGAGGTAAAGGTGTAATCAATATTAAAGTAACCGATAAAAACGGCGAAGCGGTAAATTTAAAGACCGTAAATGATAAGGATGGGTTGATGGTTATTACTCAGAATGGAATTTTTCTGCGCTGCGCCATAAAAGATATCCGCGAGACCGGCCGTTCATCTCAAGGCGTGCGGTTGATAAAATTGCAGGATAAAGATCATGTTTCTTGTGTTGCCCCGGTAATTGCCGAGGAAGAATAAAAAAGTTCATAGTTCATAGTTGGTAGTTCGTAGTTAGAGTGTATAGTTTAAAGTTAAAAAAGGCCGTTAGATTCCGCTCCTTCTTTCGTCTACTAAGGTAGAGAAGAAAGGAGGAGATTATGGCTATAATAGAATTTAACTTTGAAAATTTAGAGGTTTGGAAAAAGGGAATTGGCTTTGCCAGCGAACGCAAACACTTTAAGATAATTGAGCAGCTGGAAGCGGCGGCAGTGTCCGTGCCTTCAAATATCGCCGAAGGCGCAGGCCGATTTTCTAAAAAGAATTTATAAATTTTCTCTATATTGCCCGGGGTTCTTTATACGAAACAGTTACAATATTGACTGTGTGCTCTGGGGAAGGCTGGGTAAGACCGGATGATTTTAATAAATTAAAGCTGGAGGCAGGCGAAATCAGCCGCATGCTCTCTGGGTTGATTAATTCTCTAAAGCGAGCACAGCTTTAACTATAGACTATTAACTCTAACTCTGAACTAATCGCTACGAACTTTGAACTAAATAGACCCCATCGTCTAGCCTGGTCTAGGACAAGAGCTTTTCAAGCTCTCGACACCGGTTCAAATCCGGTTGGGGTCATAAAAATAGCGCTGGTCTAGGACACCCCGCCGTAGGCGGGGCGACACCGGTTCAAATCCGGTTGGGGTCACTTAATTGCATATGGCTTGTAGCATATGGCTTATCGTAAACCATATGCCATAAGCGATATGCCATAAGCAAACTATGTGTGGAATAATCGGATATATAGGCTCAAAAGAAGCGCAGCCCATATTATTGGCCGGACTTAAGCGCCTTGAATACCGCGGCTATGATTCTGCTGGGATATGCACGCTTTCAGAAGACAAACAACGGCTGTGTATACGTAAACTTCCCGGCAAGGTTAAGGACTTAGAGCGGGTTCTTAAAAGCAAACCTCTCCCTGGTTCCTTAGGCATAGGACATTGTTTAACAGCAGATACCCTTGTCCTCTTAGCTGACGGTAGAATCCTTCCAATTTCTAAGATAGAGGATGGACAAAAAGTATTCGTATTTAATTTTAGCTCTAGCAGATTAGAGCCCGCCAAGGTAAGAGTTGCTAAACATAAATCGCCCACATATTTATATAATATCCGTACATCCTTTTCTTCGTTAAAGTGCACTGCGCAACATAAACTTTTTGTTATCTCTGGGGGGGAAATTTTAGAGAAAAAAGCCGGAGATATCACAAGAAACGATATGTTAATTCTTCCTAAGGATATACCGATACAGGGGGATAAGATAAAATTTAAACCGATTTTTGTAAAAAGATATTTTAGGGCAACTCAAGAAGCAGCCTGCTTAATTAAAAACAGGCTCAAAGAATTACAGTTAACTAAAGTAGCATGCGCTTCATTGGCAAACATAAGCCAATCCTATGTGGACCATGTTTTTAGAAATGACCGAAATTTTAGAGAAGATGAATTGCAAAAATTACTACCGGCACTCTCTATTGCATTTGACCAAGGTTATTTTATTCCTCAAAATACAATACATGGTAAATTTATCTCCCTGCCGGAAGAGAGCTCTCCGGAATTGATGCAAATCATAGGTTATTTGCTGGGGGATGGCACAGTAAAAGAGAGATGTATTAGATTTAAAGATCTTGATAGAGAGCTTTTAGAGGTTTATCTAGGCCTCATTGAGAAAGTATTTAATATTCAGAGTAGAATAGCCTCTATGAATGACACTCGGGCTTGGCTTTTAGAGGTTAATAGTTTTTATCTTTGCCAATGGTTAAAAGAAAATATAATTTCGCGCAAGGACGAGTTTCTAAGTGAATTAGGTCAATTGCCTGAAGACGAAATGGCAGCATTTTTAAGAGGTATTTTTGATGCTGAGGGATGTGTGAATATAAAATCTGGCCAGCTAAGCTTGAGAATAACGGATAAGCGCCTTGCGAAAATATCTCAACTCTTGCTTCTAAAATGTGGGATAGTCACCTCTTTTTATACAGAAAATAAACATGTTAAAAACTGGAATGATTGCTACGGAGTATTCTTGAATAATCTTTATTCTTTTGAGCAATTTATTTCCATAGTAGGTCTTGCCTCAAAAATAAAATTAAAACAACTCAATATATTAATTTCAAAGAGAAAGATTACTATTAAAAATAAACCTAAGAGTCCAGGCATATTCAATCTCGTACCTCAATCTATTTTAGGAATTGAAAAAATCAAACCACAAGATGAGCTTCTTTTCGATTTAGAAGTAGAACACCCGGATGCCAATTTTATTGCAAATGGATTGCTTTCGCACAACAGCCGTTGGAGCACCCATGGCATGCCCAATCAAGTCAACGCCCATCCCCACCTGGACTGCAAAGGCGAAATCGCCCTCGTGCATAATGGCATCATTGAAAATTACGCCTCGTTAAAAGCCAATCTCATTAAGGAAGGGCATCGTTTTCTTAGCCAGACTGATACCGAAGTAATTGTGCATCTGATTGAAAAATTCTATAAAGATATTCCGCTTGAAGAAGCAGTGCGTAAAACTCTTAAGCTTCTGGTTGGCTCTTTTGCCGTTGGAGTTATTTCCAAAAAAGAGCCCCAAAAGTTAGTGGGCGGCCGTTCGGGGAGCCCTTTAATTGTCGGCTTAGGTAAAAATGAAAATTTTCTTGCCTCAGATATCCCGGCAGTTTTAGAATACACCAAAGATATTATTTTTTTAGAGGAAAATGAAGTAGTGGTTTTAACTAAGGACAGCTATAAGATAACCGATCTTAATGGGAAAGAGATTTCTCGAGGCCCTACCCGCATTAATTGGGATATCAGCCAAGCCCAGAAACAGGGCTATAAACATTTTATGCTTAAAGAAATTAATGAGCAATCCAGAATTTGCGGGAATCTCTTAAATATAAGAATCCAAAAAGGAACCCATAAAATTATCTTTGAGGAATTAGAGATTCCTGAAGAAAAATTCAAAAGCATAAAAAATATCTCCATTGTGGCCTGCGGCACCGCCTATCATGCCGGCATGGTGGGAAAGTATATTATTGAATCTATTTGTGGCCTCTCCGTGTCAATTGATGTCTCAAGCGAATTTCGTTATCGTGACCTCTTGCTTGGGGTTGATACTTTAGTCATCGCCATAAGTCAATCCGGCGAGACCGCAGATACCTTGGCCGGGGTAAGGGAGGCAAGGAAGCGCGGCGCATCCGTGATTTCAATTTGTAATGTTTTAGGTTCTACTTTGACGCGTGAATCTGATGGTGTGATTTATACCTATGCCGGGCCTGAAATAGGGGTTGCCTCTACTAAGGCATATACCGCGCAGTTAGCCGCGTTATATTTATTCGTATTTTACCTGGCTAAGATACGCGCGGTTCTTCCAGCCCTTAAAGTTAATAAATACCTTGATGAGTTGCGTAAAATACCCGGGCAGATGGAGGCTATCTTAAAAGAACAGGGCTCCATAGCGAGGCTTAGCCGTAAATATTCGCATCTGGGTTCTTTTTTATATTTAGGCAGGAATATCAATTATCCTTCGGCTTTAGAGGGGGCGCTTAAACTAAAAGAAATTTCTTATATTCCGGCCGAAGGTTATGCTGCCGGAGAGATGAAACACGGGCCAATCGCTTTAATTGATGAATATCGGGCAGTAGTCTGCATTGCGGTTGAATCTAAAATTTACGGGAAGATGATTTCTAATATCCAGGAGATTAAAAGCCGCAGGGGAAAAATCATTGCCATAGCAACCGAAGGCGATGCCAAAATTGAAGAATTGACTTCCGAGGTTATCTATATCCCTAAGTGTGATGAACTATTTTCCCCGCTTTTAGTTGCTCTGCCGCTGCAGCTTTTAGCATACCATATCTCAGTAAAGCGCGGATGCGATGTTGACCAACCCCGAAATTTAGCCAAGTCAGTAACCGTCGAATAATGTTGTATATCGTTGCTACTCCCATAGGTAATCTTAAAGATATAACTTTCCGCGCCGTTGAAATTCTAAAATCCGTAGATTTGATTGCCTGCGAGGACACGCGGCATACTAAAATTCTGCTTGAGTATTACGGAATTAGCAAGCCCACCACTAGCTTTTTTCAGCACAATAGGTTTATCAAAGGCGAATACCTGCTTAATCTTTTAAAAGAGGGCAAGAATATTGCCTTGGTTTCAGACGCCGGCACTCCCGGCATTCTTGACCCGGGATACAACCTTATTAATTTAGCAATCAGAAATAATATTGAGTTAACTTTTATTCCCGGCCCGACGGCATTTGTGAATGCCTTAGTGCTTTCAGGTAAACCCACTCATGAATTTATCTTTGCGGGATTTCTTCCTAACCGTTCCTTAGCCCGGCAGAATCGGCTAAAAAAACTTGCCAATTTAAAGCAAACCATAGTTTTTTATGAATCTTGTCACCGAATTTTGGCTACCTTGGAAGATATTTTGGCAGTTTTTGGCGATAAGGAGATAGTAACAGCCAGGGAGCTGACCAAGAAATTTGAGGAAGTAAAGCGCGGCCCGGTAAAAGATATATTAGAGGAGCTAAGGCGGCAAAAACCGCGCGGCGAGTTCGTAGTAGTGATATAAAAATATCAAGCGAAGGGCAGAGAGATTGCTGAAATATTCCTAAACAATGCAGCAATCTCTGAGAGCGCTGATATGATATTTAAGAATTTTTCAGCCCGTTGACTTATAATAAAACCTAACCATACGGGTAGAGTTAGGTTACTTGTTTTTAAGGGCGAAAATTTTCTTAAGTTTAGCATCAATGGCCTTTCGTAACTGAAAAGGGTT
>PEYI01000055.1 GCA_002774445.1 Candidatus Omnitrophica bacterium CG08_land_8_20_14_0_20_41_16
CGGAAAGGAATATTCAAGCCGCGGAAGAAGCTATTAAATTAACAGAGGATATCTTAAAGAACAAAAAATCTTAAACGGGCCTCGAATAGTCTTCTCTTATCCTGTGGTGTTTCCACATAATATACCTTGCAGTATTCCGGGCAGTATTCCGGGGACACATCACTCAATTTGGACTTAATAAAGATGATTGCTGACAAAAGTGACAGTCACGAAGGGCGTGACAGTCACTTTTGTTGTCGTCTTTTTTCTTTGCATCCTGGTATTTTAAAGGTGTTGTGTAAAATTGCAGGAAAGACTGAAGAGTTGGAGAAATCAACCGGGTCTCTCCTTGCTGACAGTAGTAAGATTAGGAATTTGCTTGGGTGGAAGGCGCCGTGGACGCCGGAAGAGGGGATTAGGGAGGCGGTTTTAAAAAATAAATGTTAGATTTGGGATCTTTGGGTGGCTATTGGCGTGTGGAACGTGAACAGAATGGGAATAAGCTATGAAAAACGAAATTACTGAAATACCTTCAAAGGGCGAAATTGTTATTTATTTAACCAAAGACAAGAAAGTCCAGATTGAAGTTAAGCTGGAGAAGGATACAATTTGGTTGACTCAAAAACAAATTGCGCAATTGTTTGGGACGCAGAGGCCGGCAATAACAAAACATTTATATAACATATTTAAAACAGGCGAGTTAAAGGAGAATTCAGTATGTTCCATTTTGGAACATACTGCTTTGGACGGTAAGAAATACCGGACCAAATTTTATAATCTAGATATTATCATTTCTGTAGGCTACAGGGTTAATTCCGCTCGCGCTACACAATTCCGCATCTGGGCAACGAACGTCCTTAAACGGCATTTAATCGATGGCTACACATTAAATGAGAAGCGTTTAAAGGAGCAAACATTAAAACTTCAGGCTTTGCAGCGCGCAGTAAAGCTTATCGGCAGCATGAAAGACCGTAAACAGCTTGAATATAAAGAGGCAATGGGATTGCTTGAAGTTATTAGCGATTATAATTACGCGCTTGGCCTTCTAGATGATTATGATTATAATCGGCTCAAGGTATCGCATACTTCTAAAGAAGAGAAATTCATATTAAGTTACGAAGCCGCGTTGAGAGTAGTAGAAAAACTGAAAGAAAAATTCGGCGGCTCTGATCTTTTTGGCGTGATGCGCGATAAATCATTTGAAAGCTCGATTTCCTCAATTTACCAGACATTCAGCGGAAAAGATTTGTATCCAAGTATTGAGGAGAAGGCGGCAAACCTTTTTTATTTTATTATCAAAAACCATTCGTTTGTTGATGGTAATAAGCGGATCGCAGCTTCAATTTTCTTGTGGTTTTTGGATGAAAATTGTATTTTGTATAAAGGGGATGGCTTAAAGCGTATTGCTGATAATGCGTTAGTCGCCCTGACTTTAATGATTGCTGAAAGCAAGCCCAGCGAGCGTGATGTTATCGTTATGTTGGTTGTGAATTTGATAAATAGGAATAATTAATGTAGCAAAATCAGGAATTTACTGGGGTGGAAGCCGCCGTTTACGCTGGAAGAGGGGATTAGGGAGATGGTTAGAAAAATTTAGGTGACTTAGAATATATTTTATGTTAGTTTACAAATAACATAAAAATGGAGGCCTTATGGATGTACAGAGTAAGTAGTTTTTAGTAATTTTTCAGCGACCTCAAAATAATTACTTGACAGGTGTACCAAAAATGGTACACTTATAACAAATGAAGATAGGATGTCATTTAGAAGTTAGGTTTTTCAAAACAGAGACTGGTGCTGAGCCCGCAAGAGACTGGTTAAGATCTTTGTCTAAAGGGGAGAGAAAACTGATAGGTGAAGACATCAAAACGGTTCAATATGGTTGGCCAATAGGTATGCCTTTGGCGAAAAAATTATGCAAAGGAATATGGGAAATAAGAACTAATTTAGAAAGCAAGATTTCAAGAGTTTTATTCACTTTGTCTGGGGATCAGATCTTTCTTTTGCATGGATTTATGAAAAAGACGGAAAAGACCCCAAGAGATGATTTAAATTTAGCCATAAAACGAATGAATCAATTAAAGAGGGGGTAGATATATGAAACGAACGAATAAACACATCGGTTCCAATTTTGACGATTTCCTTAAAGAAGAAGGGATTTTAGAAGAGGCTCAAGCTGCTGCTATGAAAAAAGTGATTGCATTCAAGATTTCGAAAATTATGAAAGAAAAGAATATTTCTAAATCTAGAATGACTATGAGAATGCATATGAAGAGTCGTGCGCAATTGAATAGACTTCTTGACCCAACCAACCAATCTGTTACCCTCTTGACGTTAGAAAAAGCTGCCAATGCGCTTGGTAAACACCTACAGCTTCAGCTAGTCTAATGTGATTTGGTTAGCTGCCACGTATTCCGGGCGTATTCCGGGGACACATCACTTAATTCGGACTTAATAAGGATGGTTGCTGACAAAAGTGACAGTCACGAAGGGCGTGATAGTCACTTTTGTTGTCGTTTTTTTTATTTGCTTCCTGGTATTTTGAAGGCGTTGTGTAAGATTGCAGGAAAGACTGAAGAGTTGGAGAAATTAACCGGGTCGTTTCTTGTCGATATTAGTAAGATTAGGAATTTACTTGGGTGGAAACCGCCGTGGACGCTGGAAGAGGGGATTAGGGAGACGGTTAAGGGGATGGATCCTGGGGGGCTCTCGCAGTAAATTTTTACTTGATAAGTAAGAATTATGGTATAATAATCGCACATTTGGGAATATATCAAAAAAAGCATTTTCCTATTCAGTGGCAGCCTAAAGAGAGGTAAGACATGATTCAAACATTATTAAAAGAAAATAGTTACAATGGTAAATTTGTTGCTTTTAAAGATTTCAATGACCATGCTGTTATTGGCGAGGGCGATACGCCCCAACAAGCTTTAGAAAAAGCAGCAGAAAGAGGATTTGTTAATCCAGTTGTAACTTTTATCCCTATAAAAGGTATGGTTCAGATTTATTAATGGATATTATCGACTCTCCTTTTATTAAATTCTCTCCCGATGATATTCCTAGGCCATGGCTCCCCGTAACAATTAGCAATCCTCATACCAAGCAATCAATAAGTCTTTATGGATTAATTGACACTGGAGCAGATGAATGCGCTGTCCCTGCTCAACTTGCATCAACGATTGGGCATAATTTACAAGCGGGTCAACAGAAAGAAATTAATACTGGTAATGGGAAAACAGCTGCGTATGCTCACACTCTATCTTTTGAAACTAAAGGAATAATCATCGAAAATGTTTTAATAGATTTTATGCCTAATCTTAACGTTGTTTTATTAGGTGTTAAGAGTTTTTTAAGTAATTTTAAAGTTGTAATTGATTACAAAAATAATAAATTTTCTTTATTAGACAATAAGCTGCATTAAAAATAATTTATTTATCATTTAATAACCCTGCATAAACCGTCACTTCTTAAGAATCATAGACAGTATATCTACTAAAATATTGAAATATAAAGAGATGCAAAACAAATACTTGGGAATCTTGCTTGGATAGTAGTAAGATTAGGAATTTGCTTGGGTGGAAACCGCCTTGGGCGCTGGAAGAGGGGATTAGGGAGACGGTTTTGAAAAATAAATGTTAGATTTGGGATCTTTGGGTGGCTATTGGTTCAGGGGAAATAAAATAAAACTTGACAATGTAGTTACATTGTAGTAATATTATACCAGAGTAATGAGGAAGGGGATAAGATAATATGGAAAAAATACCTAAATTTAAAACTGAAGAAGAGGAAGCGCGTTTTTGGGATATTCATAGTCCACTCGATTATCCGGGTGAATTTGTAGATGTGAAAGAGTCTTTTGAATTTGCTCCCAGTCTTTTAAAAAAAGCTGCCGAAAGGCGTGAAGAGAGAAAACGTTCTCTTACCTTAAGGATGGGCCAACGGCAAATTGATTTAGCCAAAGTTATTGCTAGATATAGAGGGCTTGGCTACCAGACTTTGATGAGAATATGGGTTATTGAAGGAATCCACCAAGAGATTAAGATGCATCCAGAAATAGGAAAACTCCTTACAGGGAAATAAACCACAGTTACTTCCTACGTTGGATTTAATAAGGATGATTGCTTGCGAGTATTTTAAATCTAGGGGACGCGTCTATTTTTCTTGCTTTAGATTCTGGAAAAATAGAAACGTCCCCTATTCCCCCTATTCCCCGAAACGTCCCCTATTCCCCTATTCCCGCTCTATTCCCGCCCTATTCTCTATTCTCCCTATTCTCTTTATATGGGGTTTCTGGATGATCAGAAAATTGTTGACTAAGTAGCCATTTTCGGCGATAATGGAAACCATGAAATACATCCCAAGGCTTCTGGAAGGCAGGATTAGGCATACGATCGAACGGGGCAAGAGCGTCTTGCTTATGGGCGCGCGTCAGACCGGAAAGACGACATTGGCTAGGCAGTTTAAATCTGATTTGTCGATATCGTTTGTGCAGCCTGACGTGCGGCAACGCTATGAAAAGGCGCCGCAACTGCTTAAGGGCGAGGTGGAGGCTCTCGTTCCTGATGTAAAAGGGAAGCGTTCGCTCGTTATTTTAGATGAGGTTCAGAAAGTCCCCGTTATTCTTGATGTTGTTCAGGATATGATTGACCGCGGGGTGGCCAATTTTATCCTTACGGGTTCAAGCGCCCGCAAGCTTCGTAAGGGAGCGCAGGTTAATTTTCTCCCGGGCCGGGTGGTGGCGTTTCGAATGGATCCGTTTAGTCTACGGGAATTTCCCGCGAAGGACCTCGCCGAAAGGCTGTTGTATGGATCCCTCCCCGGGATTCTTGCGGTTCAGGCGCTTCCTGACAGGGAGACTGATCTCGGAGCCTATGTTACGGCGTATCTGGAAGAAGAAATCCGCGCTGAAGCTGTTGTGCGGAATATCGGTGACTTCGCACGATTCCTTGAGCTTGCCGCTTCCGAATCCGGCGGGATTATTAATTTAAGAAAATTGTCGCAGGAGATCGGCGTGTCTCACACGACGATCGGCGCGTACTATCAGATCCTGGAGGACTGTCATATCGCCGAAAGGATCGAGCCGCTGACCCACAGTAAGACTCGAAAGAAGCTGACCAAATCTGATAAGTACCTATTCTTTGATCTGGGCGTCAGGCGGCTTGCCGCTCGTGAAGGAACGAAACTTTCCCGGGATACAATGGGGTTGGTCTTCGAGCAGTTTATTGGTTTAGAGCTCCTAAGAAGCGCGCACACGAATGGCAAGGGCGACAAGCTCCGGTTTTGGCGCGATCCTGACGGCCCCGAAGTTGATTGGGTCGTTGATGCCGATGGCGTTTACACGCCCATCGAAGTTAAGTGGACGGAAAATCCTGCGTCCGCTGACATTCGCCATCTTGAGGTATTTCTTTCCGAATACAAGACCGTCGGGACGGGATACGTTGTATGCCGGGTTCCGCGCAAGGCCAAGCTGAGCGACAGGATATTCGCCATTCCCTGGCAGTTCATCGACGAGATTGGATCTTGCTAGAGCCGCATTCGCGTCATACATCTTCATCTTATCTTCAGGAGTTTGTTAAAAAATGGCCAAATTTAACAGTTTTATCGTCGGCAAGATGCGTTGTATTAAGAGGGGGGCGATTATTTGGGCTATAGCCTTCGTACTTTAGAGAAAATAGCTTTAGCTACCGGGAGCCATTTAGAAGTTCAGTTTGGGCAGCAGTATTCCGGGGACACATCACTTAATTCGGACTTAATAAGGATGATTGCTTACGCGATGAAGAAGAAGACGGTTTTATTTTCTTTGCATCCTGGTATTTTAAAGGTGTTGTGTAAGATTGCAGGAAAGACTGAAGAGTTGGAGAAATCAACCGGGTCTCTCCTTGTTGACAGTAGTAAGATTAGGAATTTGCTCGGGTGGAAGGCGCCGTGGACGCCGGAAGAGGGGATTAGGGAGACGGTTTTGAAAATCTCTTGACAATAGCGTTATATATGAGTAAAATTACTCAGCGTGTTGAGTAATTTATGGAGGTGTTAGTATGCATGAAAGGCCAATGGTTGAAACAATCAAGAAGCGGCTTAGAGAGAAAAGGCGTTTTATTCAGGTTATTCTGGGGCCGCGCCAGGTTGGCAAGACAACGGCTATTCAGCAAGTTGTCAATTCCGGCCGGGTGCCTTTTCATTACGCCGCGGCGGACCTGCCAGCGCCGCCGAGCACTCAATGGATATCCAATCAATGGGAATTGGCACGGATAAAAGCGGAAGGGAAAACCAGGGTTATCCTTGCTTTAGATGAAATACAGAAGGTGGCGCATTGGTCCAGCGAGGTTAAGCGTTTATGGGATGAAGATGGGCGATTGGGTAAAAATATACATGTTGTGTTGTTAGGTTCTTCATCTCTTCTTATCCAAAAAGGTTTAAGTGAGAGTTTGGCGGGAAGGTTTGAATTAGTGCGTTTTCCTCATTGGTCATGGTTGGAAATGAAGGGTTGTTTTGGCTGGGCTATTGACCAGTATGTTTATTTCGGTGGGTATCCAGCTTCCGCCTCTTTAATTAGAAACGAAAGCCGTTGGGGACAGTATATACGTGATTCCCTAATCGAAACGGCTTTATCCAAAGATATACTTCTTTTGAACCGCGTAGAGAAGCCGGTTTTATTAAGGCAGTTATTTGTTTTGGCGTGTGAATATGGGGGGCAAGTTTTATCATATCAAAAGATTCTAGGGCAATTACAGGACGCGGGTAATACGGTAACCTTGGCGTATTATCAGAGGCTTTTGGAAGGCGCTTTTCTTATTCAAGGCTTGCAGAAATGGTCAGGCAACGCGTTGCGCCTGCGGAATTCGAGCCCTAAATGGCTCCCTTTGAATACGGGGCTTATTAGCGCCTTATCCGGCCAGTCTTTTAAAGAATGGAGAAATGATCCTGTTAAATGGGGAAGGCTTGTAGAAAGCAGTGTTGGGGCCGATTTGCTGAACAAGGGTATTTTGGAGGGGGTTGAAGTATACTATTGGCGCGAAGGTAACAATGAGGTTGATTTTGTTTTACGTAAAGGCAGCGCTATAACTGCTATTGAGGTTAAAAGCGGGCAGAAGAAGATGGATACGCGGGGATTGTTTATGTTCAAAAAACATTATCCGCGCGCGAAGACGCTTATTGTTGGGTACGGCGGAATGGGGCTTGAGGAGTTTCTGGAGATTCCAATCGCGAAGTTAACCGCGTAGTTAAAGCGGCTTAATGGTAAAAAATGGCAGAGTAGATGAAAAGATTGGCTCGGGAAGCAGGGAATCAAGGAAACTGTCAAATACTGTAAATAATGATGAAACGGATTTTTGATTTAATTTTGGCTTTGGTTTTGATAGTCCTATTTAGTATCCCGATGTTAGTTATTGCCGCATTGATTAAGCTAATGTCCAAGGGTTTGGCTATATTTTGGACAGATCGCATTGGCGTAAATAATCGTATTTTTAAAATGGCTAAATTCAAGACGATGGTAACGAATACTCCTCAAATAGCCACTCACTTAATGAAAAATCCTGAAGATTATTTGATCTCCGGAGGAGAGTTTTTGCGTAAATACAGCCTTGATGAACTGCCGCAATTATTTAACGTCTTAAAGGGGGATATGAGTTTTGTAGGCCCGCGGCCGGCATTGTTCAACCAGGACGATCTTGTTGCCCTGAGAACGGCCAAGGGGGTTCATAAGCTTATCCCCGGGGTTACCGGCTGGGCTCAAGTAAACGGAAGGGACGATTTGCCGATTCCCGTAAAGGTTTCTTTTGATGAATATTACCTCAAACACCGCTCTTTTGCCTTTGACCTTTATATTATCCTTTTGACTATGATAAAGGTAGTAAAAAGAGAAGGCGTCCAGCATTAAAAAATCATATATGTTATCTATGCTTGACAAATAACATAAGTATGTTATTCTTAAAACAAAAGGGGACAGGTCTATTTTTCTAGAACTTGATTCGGGAAAAACAGAACTGTCCCATTTTGCTGTGTTTTCCTAATTGCTAAAACTATATTTTGGTATATAATATCAGGCTATGAACCTAAAAGAGTTAATTCTTAAGTGTAGGCGTTTAATTATCATTGTTATCCATTTTGCTTTGGTGGTTGGCGCCTATATACTTGCCTTTTATCTGCGTTTTGATTTTAAAATTGATAACGGTAATTGGCAGGTGATTCTCAAAACTCTCCCCATCCTTGTCTGCATTAAAATGGTTATTTTTGGATATTTTGGCCTTTATTCTGGTTTATGGAGGTATGCCAGCGTAGATGATATCTGGAGAATCTTTAAGGCGCATGTTTTAGCTGCGCTGTGTTTTATTCTTGCAGTTGCTTTTATCCATACTTTTGTTGGTTTCCCGCGTTCAATTTTTGCCTTGGATTTTATCATAAGTTTTTTCTTTATAACGGGCATCCGTTTTGCTAATCGGTTAGTTAGGGAGAAATTCCGTCCTGAATATAGAACTAATCGTAAAAAGGCCTTAATTGTCGGCGCCGGTGAAGCAGGGGTTATGGTCTTAAGGGAAAGCCGAATTAATCCTAAAACTAATATAGAGATAGTTGGTTTTATTGATGATGATCGAAGAAAAAGAAATCTACGTATCCAAGGAGTAAGTATTTTAGGGGCTTGCAGCGATATTCCTGCTATTGTTGAAGAATATGGCGTTGAGGAGATTATCATTGCTATTCCTTCTGCCAAAGGTGAAGAAATAAGAAGTATTATTGCGCACTGTAAGATCCCTTTTGTCAAGATCAGGATTGTTCCGGGCTTACAGAAGATAATCAGCGGAGACCTGGAGGTTAAGCCGCGCGAAATAAAACCTGAAGACCTTTTGGGCAGGGAGACAGTTACTATTAATGAAAAAGAGATTAAAGATTATTTATTTGAAAAGGTAGTTTTAGTTATCGGAGCCGGCGGTTCAATAGGCTCGGCTTTATGCAGGCAGATCGTGAATTTTAACCCTAAAGAGATTTTGCTATTTGACCACAATGAAAATGATGTTTATTATCTGGGGATTGAGTTTTTGACGAAATACCGGCATATCAAATTCAGGACTATAATCGGGGATATAAAAGATATAGGATTATTAAAGAGTGTTTTTTCTCTCTATAGGCCTGAGATTGTTTTTCACACGGCAGCGCATAAGCATGTTCCGCTGATGGAAGAGAATCCCGCGGCGGCAGTTAAAAATAATATTATCGGGAGCCGAAACCTTATCTACGCGGCGAACCATTACAAAGTTGAGAGGTTTATTTTTATATCTACGGATAAGGCGGTAAACCCGACGAGTGTTATGGGGATGACTAAAAGAATTGTGGAGATGATTCTACAGTCTAAGGCTAAAATCAGCAGGACTAAGTATATGGCAGTTAGGTTTGGCAATGTTTTAGGCTCAGATGGAAGCGTGATTCCGTTGTTTAAGAGGCAAATTGAGGAAGGCGGCCCTTTAACCATAACCCACCCTGAAGTTAAAAGGTATTTTATGAGTATTAATGAGGCAAGCCAGCTTGTTTTGCAGGCAGGGAGTATGGGCAAAGCCGGAGAGATTTTTATTTTAGATATGGGGGAGCAGATAAAGATTTTGGATTTAGCAAAAGAAATGATTATTCTCTATGGCTTAAAACCCGATGAGGATATAAAAATAGAGTATATTGGATTACGGCCCGGTGAGAAACTTTTCGAGGAAACATTGCTCGATACGGAAAAAGATAAAGCAACCAAGGCGGATAAGATTTATATCGCGGAATTGGATGCTTTTGACCCGCGGCTTTTGAGAGAAAGAATAAAGGATTTAGAAAGGGTAGTTAAGGTTATGGATAGCGCGGCAATAGTTAAAAAACTACAAGAGATTATAAGAATATGAAGTTAAGAATATTAAGATTCCTGGATGCGGCAGTTGAGTATGCGATTTATGGGGTGATTTTTTTTATTCCAATTTCTATAGCCTTGATTGGGATTTTTGCCGGCATTGCAATCGTATTCTTTGTGATTAAGAAGATTTTGTCCCCGGATTTTACCAGTTTGAAAGCTAATAATGTGCTGTTTTTATTTCTTTTTTTATTTTTTGCCTTTATGGATTTATCGCTGCTTAACAGCGGGCCGTTAGTTGCTAAAAGCTTAAAAGTGCTTTTAATAAAATGGGGACGATTTCCTTTGTTTCTTTGGGCAATAATTGATACTTTTCAGGATACCAGGCGCGTTGTTAAGGTAGTCTGCGTTTTTCTGTTTAGCGCGACGTTGGTGGGGCTTACGGTTTTTACGCAAAAGTTTTTTGGATTTGAATTCTTAAGAAGTAGAGTTTCCTGGGGTTATTCATCTCCTAGTATAGGCCCTTTTAAGAATCCAAATGGCTTGGCAGCTTACTTAACCTGTGTTGTTCCTATTGTTTTGAGTTTTGGCTTGTGGGATGGCTTTGGCTATTTGAAGCCAAACCATGGCCTTGTGGCCAAATGGAAGAAAGTTGTTGTTAAGTTGTTCCTTCTCTTAATTACAGCCATTCTTATTATGTCTTCTTTTTGGACTCTTTGCCGGGGCGGGTGGTTAGGGCTTATAGCAGGTTTAATTTTTGTAATCTTGGTTACTAACTATCACCGAATAAAAAAAGTATTTTGGCCCCTGTTTTGGTCTAGTTATCTTTTTTTTGCGCCGTTAATAGGGTTAGCTTTATTTTTCTACCATAATAGGAGAGATAGTTATAGATTTACTCTTTTTCATGGCGCTTGGGGAATGATTAAAGAGCATCCTTTACTCGGTAAAGGGATCGGAACATTTATGGATTATTGCGCTCTTTACACAAATAACCCGGGTGTTTATTACGCGCATAATTGTTTCCTTCAGATTTGGGCTGAATCGGGTATTTTTTCTTTATTGTGTTTTCTTTTGTTTGTGGGGTATGTTTTTTATCGGAGTATTAAAGTGAGTTTAAGAATGCCCAAATCCCTAAACTTTTTTCTTTTGACAGGGTTAACTGCTGGATTGCTGGGATTCTTGGTGCACAGTTTCTTTGAAGTCCATCTGTATTCTTTTCAGTTGAGTTTTCTTTTTTGGGTGGTATTGGGTTTGACGGTTGCTTTGAGTTTCAGTCTGGATCAAGGATAATTAGGATAAATAGCGAATGAAGAGCCTTTATAGTTACGGCTGGGTTCCGGACGTTCCGGACCAGAGGGATTTTTTATATAAAGCGATTAAGCCGTTGGCGCGGGTTAAAAAGAGCGCGGATTTAAGTAAATACTGTTCTCCCGTAGAATACCAGGGGCGTTTGGGCAGTTGCACGGCGCAGGCGTTGGCGGGGAATCTGGAGTTTCTGGATAATAAGCTTGACGGGACGTATGCGGATGTCAGCCGCCTGTTTATTTATTATAATGAACGGGCATTAAATAGTACGGTTGAATATGATAGTGGTTCGTCGTTACGCGGAGGGATAAAGACATTGAAGAATGATGGCGTCTGCGTAGAGAGGCTTTGGCCGTATGTGATTAGGCGGTTTGACCGGAAGCCGCCGTTTAAGTGTTATGAGGAGGCAAGCAAGCACAGGATAGTTTCGTATCACCGGATTACCGGCTTACCCGAGATGCTGGCCTGTTTAAGCGAAGGGTATCCATTTGTGTTCGGGTTTACGGTTTACGAAAGTTTTGAAAGCGCTAAGGTGGCTAAGACCGGTGTGGCGCAAATGCCCCGGAGAGATGAGCGCGTGCTCGGCGGACATGCGGTAATGGCCGTAGGTTATTCTCAGGCCGACAAACGGTTTTTGGTGAGGAACTCCTGGGGAGGTAAATGGGGGATTTCCGGGTATTTTACCCTGCCGTTTAGATACCTGGAGGTTTTGGCCGCGGATTTCTGGACAGTGAGAAAAACCCTGGAATAGGAATAGCGATATACAGAAGAAAAAATGGGACCGTGGGGCTGTCCAAGAATTCCCCAAAATGGACACTCCTCAGAAATATTAGATTTTTTATCGACGAGGAAAATTTTAGGGAATCGCCAAATGATCTTAAAAAGACAATTATCGGACAGCCCCCCGTTTCTATTTTTTATTAATGATTTTAGGTTGGTCAAATCTAGCCTTAAGGATGCCTCTGACTTTATCTGTGTATGTAAAAACACTGATTCATAAATGAAAATCTCGTTAGTCTATCCTCCAACTTCAGAATTAAACCTAAAAGGCTATCCTTTGGGTTTGGCGTATCTTTAGTTTTATGAAGATAAATTTAAACAAGCACGCTCTATTATTAGTGCCCCAGTTCAATAAGGAAGTGCAACGATTTTATAGTTCATGCGAGAAAATTGGCTTTATTGGTACCAATTCTACAACATCTAACCCGAGTGCTTA
>PEYI01000092.1 GCA_002774445.1 Candidatus Omnitrophica bacterium CG08_land_8_20_14_0_20_41_16
TTAATTTAAGCCATACTAAACCATTATCTTTTCAAGATTACTTTTACAGGTATTATAAGACATTACCAATAAATTTAGGGAATTTGCGTTTTAGCATTTTATTTTAGTGGTTTTTAGAACCCATCAGCTCTATAAGCCAAGTATGTTATATAGGTAAGAGAATTCAAGGCTAAATCAGGGGTTTTGGGAAAGCGCTTTCTTCTTAAGAATTCCCCCCACAGACTCACTTTTATCGTTTTTATTTGCAATCACTTGGTAAAATTTTTGGTGCGGGCAAAAATTTTCCCCGCGCAAGGGTCTAAAGCCTTGCGTGCGAGAGGCTCGGCATGCCGCACTGCCGAGTTTTTTATTTGTTAAATGCGGCATAGTGGACGAGCCATTATTAAAAACAGAGTAATTTTTTTGAGTGTCAGCGGAACTTAAAGCGAGGACGCTGCGGCTGGGGCTGCCCCCGCCCAGCCCCAGCCGCAAGCCGAGCCGGACACGCATTGCATTAGCAAGAAGCCTGCCGACCAAGGCAGGCGCCAAGTGAGGCTTTGCCCCAGCAAAGCCGAACGGTGCAAGGGAGATGTGGGAGCGCGCCCAAGCGCGCGGGGCCTATTCTTTAATTGACTTGTGATTATTGTTGTAGTACTCTTGGAGTGAGTAGGATGTTTGAAAAATAGCCTTTCGGGTATTCCTCATATGAGGGGCACTAATATAAATAATGTTAGAGAGGGAAAAAAGGTATTCGAGCAATTTTTAGCTTCTCTTCTAGAGAAACGGCTTAACAGCTTTGCGTTGGTCTTTTACGTAGTTGCTTCTTTCCAAGCTTTTGGCGTAAGCTTTTAATTCCGCGCCGATTTCGCCGATTTGAGCAACGTGGGTTATCTTGCGATGTTCATTTGTCACTACGCCTATAGATATGGAGAGTAACGGAACCTTTTGTTCTTTACCCTCGCGGTCCTTGGCTATTATAAAACTATTTTTTCTATCCTTTTCGTTATAGAATGAAGGGACAAGGCTTTCAAACTCTAGGATTATCTTTTGGCATAAATTATCTGTTTTATCCGGAGTTGTAACTATAACAAAATCGTCCCCGCCGATATGGCCGATAAAATCATCAGGATTCCCGAATCCTTTTGCAGAGCGGACAAGGAGACGGGCAGTTTCCTTGATTACTTCGTCTCCGTGCTCAAAGCCGTATTTATCATTATAGGATTTGAATTTGTCCAAATCTAAATAGCAAACCGCGAATAAAGCTTTGCTTTTTATCTTTTGGGACAGCTCGTTTAGGATAGATACGTTTCCCGGAAGCCGGGTTAGGGGGTTGGCTTCTAAATCCCGTTCAGTATGCCTTAATATCATGCGGATGCGTGCCAGTAATTCTTTGGGCTCAAAAGGCTTAACCACGTAATCATCCGCCCCGGCATCAATCCCGTTCACCTTGTCGTTAATATCCCCTTTACCGGTCACCATAATTATCGGCAGATGGCGCAGTAATAGGTCTTTCTTAATTCTGCGGCAGACTTCGCGCCCGTCAATTTTAGGTATTTTATAATCCAATAATATAAGGTCAGGCTGGTTGTCATGGACAATCTTTAACGCTTCCTCTCCGTCGCCAGCCTCGAGTATTTCGTAATTTTCCTCTGATAGCGTAAGTTTTAATACATCGCGGATATCCGGGTCATCGTCAACAATAAGTATTTTTATGGCCATATTTTTATCCCTGCTGTAATGTAAAACTAAAAGTTGATCCGGAACCAGCCTTGCTTTTTACCCAAATTTTTCCTTGGTGGGTTTCAATTATTCGTTTAACCAAAGCTAGCCCTAAGCCGGTGCCCTTTACCTCTTGATTTATGGGATTGTCCACGCGGAAAAATTCTTCAAATATCGCTTCTTGAGCCTCTAAAGGTATCCCGCATCCGGTGTCAGATACATCCACCTGAATCATTTCGCCTGCCTTGCGGTTAGATATGCTTATCCTGCCTCCTGCCGGAGTAAACTTCATCGCGTTGCCGATAAGGTTAATAAATACGCGCTCTATTTGAACGCGGTCTATTAATACAGAAGAGGCGTTAGGTTCAATATTAACACTTAAGTTTATTTTTCTTTCCTTTAATTGCCCGGACAATAAATCATCCACTTTGTTGATAATCTCCTTTAAGTCACATGGCGCGAGGTTCATTGTTACTTTGCCTGATTCTATACGCGATATATCCAAGAGGTCGTTTACCATATGCACAAGTTCGTCGCTATGCCGATTGATCTTATCCAAGCGTTCCTTGGCTTCTATAGGGATCGCGCCTAATTTCCCGGTAAGTAATATCGCCGCATACCCTTTTATAGAAGTAAGGGGGGTGCGTAATTCATGCGAGACGCTGGAGACAAAATTCGTTTTAAGTTTGCTGAGCTTTCTTACTTCTTCCAAGGCGGCAGTTAATTCCCGCGTCCTTTCCGTTACCTTTTTCTCTAATTCTTGCTGGGCATTCCATGTCTTCTCAAATAACCGCGCGTTTTCCAGCGCCTGGCCTAACTGGGTAGTTAATATCTTAATTAATTCCTCATCGCCTTCGGTGATAACGGTTTCGGCGTTTTGAGTACCCACAAAAAGAAATCCGCGATTGTTCTGCTGGGGCAATATAGGCGAGAAGATGAAATAATTAGCCTTGAATATGTTGTAAAGAGTATTTTTGGTAATAAAATTGCCGGGCGCAGATAATGATGATAATGTTTTTGCCTCGCCTATAAGATTTAAACAATGGTTTTTATTGGCGTTTATATGGGAGTTTATCAGATTAATTTCTTCTTCTGTGTAGCCTATCGCAGTTTTTAATGTAAAATTCTTCCTTTCGTTGTCCCAAAGAAAAACCAAGGTTTTCTCAAATCCAAGTTTCTCTAGGTACTCAAGGCTTAGCCTTCTAAATATCTCCTCTTCTACCAGGGTCATACTGATTGCGTAGGATAGCCCTTGCAGGGCGTATAAACCGGAGATTTTTTTATCCAATTCCTCCTGTATCCGGTTTAATTCCATATCCGTGCGTACAATAATTTTGGCCTGTTCATCCATGCCGTCAAGGGACCGTTTTAATTCGTCCGCCTCATTCTGCAATTGTTTGATTTTTTGCATCTTGGTAAGGAGCATAGAGCTTAAAGCGATGATTATTAACGTTGAGGTAAGGATAAGAATTATATCGGAATTAAACATTTCTAACCTGCTATGGCTAATATGGCAATAGAGTTGTTATGAAAATAAGACTTTCCTAAGTAGATTGCGGAACTTAAAGGCGCTTGTTCCGTCAAGGTATATACTCCGGCTATAGGCGTATCTTTACCAAAAACATCTTTTATTATTTCTATCTCCATATTTTCTTGCCTGCCTAAAAGTATAGCTCTCGCTAAGGAATTAAAGACGAGGAGAAGTTTTGGCTTTTGATTACCCAAACTTTTCTTGGCTAACTTAGCTGCCTGGCGCGTGCTTTCAAGGCAGGATTCCTTTGAACTGATCATTAGCCTTACTGTGCTGCCTTGGGGGGTATCGCCGTTAAAAACAAGCGAGCCGTCATCTTCTATTGATGATAGGCTTCTAAGTAAATATTCTTTTTTTCTGGTAATGTCAATTCCTAAAGGATAGAATGTTGAAATGCGCCCTAAATTTTTCTTAAGGCCAGAAACATTCTTAGCAAGGTATTCTTGATAAAGGTCCACTCCTGCCTTGTCATCTATTTCATTTATGGTGTTGCCTGAGGAGCGGGTTATTTTCCTGGGTTTGCCTAAAGGCTGCCAGCCATGTTTTATGCCTAAGCCGAAATTTAATTTGTCCCCAAACAGTATCCCGCATACAGCGTCATTTAAAGCCAAGCTGCCGAAATAAAGGCAGGCCTTTTCTGTCCTTGCGTTAAGGCCGCAGGTAGAGGCGCCGACCATCGGGAAACTTCTACCTATTTTTTCCTGCAGGCCAAAAATAATATTTTGTTTATCCGCGATGCAACCATCGGAGAATATTATGCTTAAGTTCCGGCGGACACCCTGGCATCCGTATAAAAGTTCTTCTCCGAGCTTCTCTCCCGAGGCCAACGCGGTTTTTGTTGAGACCTCTTTAACACAGGCAGTATTAAAATATATTCCTTCAGGAAGGCTGAAGAGCACAACAAGCAACCCATTGCTGTATATCCCCAGATTAAACATAACTGCAGGGGTGTTTAATCCTAACAGCGGGATATTTTTTAAGGATTCGGCGATGGTTTTTAATACTAAGGGGTGGTTGAATTTTATCGTGCTAAAGAGAAACGCTAAATCCACTTTCCCCTTGTTAATTCCGGGCATTGCGTTATCAACAGCTTCTTTAGCCGCTTTGATGTGGTCACTCTCCGCGCTAAAACCTATGCCTACCTGCATGGGCTTTATTATATAACACTTTTTGCTTTAAGGGTCAATAAAATAATTGACCCCATGCCTTCTTTATATTACAATAGCTTCACCTTTAACTTTAACTAAATTAAATGTAGCTGACATTTAAGTGTAACATCAATCGTAGCGGACATTTAAACGTCCGCTACGGAAATGTTTTTATTTTGGCCCCATCGTCTTCCCGCCAAGCTATTTCATAGCAGGCGGGATCCCGCCTCATGAATAAAAAATATTGGCGGGAAGCCCGGTCTTTAAAACATAGTTAATTATTTATGGCGCTATCGTCTAGCCTGGCCTAGGACATCAGCTTCTCAAGCTGTAAACACGGGTTCGAATCCCGTTAGCGCTACCAAATAATATTTCTCTTGCAATTTAGCGGAGTTTATGATAAAAAATAGAATAACGAGGAGGGGTTTATGCGTAAATATTTAGGTTTCTTAAAGGTATCCAGCTTAGCTGTAAAAATAGCGGCCTGGATTTTTTTATTTCTCGGGGTACTTAGCGGGATAGCTACGATTCTTAACAAGGTTCCGGGTTATCCTTGGTGGATGGGAGTTATTATTCTCGGGGTATACGCTTTCTTGTTTTTCTTCTTTTACCTGATTGCTAAGATCGCCGATCTTTTAACCAAGATTATTAACGAAATCAAGAAAGAATAACCAACTTGAGGAGGTAAATGTGAAAAGAAAGATTATCGTCCTGATATCATTTTGCTTTATATTTTTCGGTTTCTTAGGCTGCGATAAACTAAACGCCTTAATCTCCAAGAAGCCAGCGGCCAAGAAAGAATATCCGATGATGGCGGTAAAGGGCACAGTTATTGCCAAGGTAAATAATATCTCGCTTACCTTAGAGGATATGAATCAGGAGATAGACGCCTTTAATGCTACCGTCCCCGTTGACAGGCCAGAACTTAAGATTACCACCCGCGAGCAAAAGATCAATTACCTGAAGAATGAAATGGTGCGCCGGGCATTATTATATCAGCAGGCTGTGGATAATGGCTTAGAGAGGAACGAAGAGGTCTTAAGGGCGCTGGACAAAACCAAGATGCAGCTTTTGGTCATGGAGTTGGTTAAGAATGAGACGGAAAAGATAGACGTAAGCTCTAAAGAGATCGAGGATTATTATAACACTTATAAAGACCAGCTTAAGGAGCCGGAAGAAAGGCAAATACGCGAAATAGTAGTCGGTAGCGAACAGGATGCCAAGGATATCCTGATTTTGCTTTTACAAGGCGGGGATTTCGCCTCTATAGCCAAGGAAAAATCAAAATCCCCAAGCAGCAAACAGGGTGGAGATTTGGGATTTATCCCCAAGGGTAAGAAATTCGCCCAGTTTGACGAAGCCGCTTTTTCCAATACGTTAGAGGTAGACAAAACCAGCAATATATTTAAAGGTCCGGAGGGATACTATATAATTAAATTAGAGGCTAAAAAAGGCGGTAAACAAAAATCACTCACCGAACTTTGGGATGATATAAAAAGAGGCCTGACTTTTTTAAAGCAGCAGCAGAAACTAGAAGCTTTGATTGGCAAGCTTTCCCGCGACGCCAAAATTGAAGTTTATGAAGGAGAGATAAAATAATGCCGATAAAACTGCAAAAGCAGCATATTATTTTAATCGCCGGAGGAATCTTAGCTATAGCCGCAGTTATTATGGTAAATGCTTATATTAAACAACAGCGGCAGGAAACTCAGGCGCAGGCAAAAAAAGCCCTCGCTAATATACAGGTTAACCAGACCGCGGTATTAGTGGCTAAGCAGGATATACCCAAAGGCTCGGTCATCGGGTCAGAGATGCTCGAGACTGCAATTGTGCCTAATAAATTCGTGCAGCCTAATGCCGCTACTTCTTTAGACAGGGTATCAGATATGGTTACTGTTGCCGTAATCTCTAAAGGAGAGCAGATTACCCTTACCAAGCTTAGCAGCAAGCAGCAAAGAGGCGGCGGTAATTTAGCCGGCCTTACTCCCGTAGGCAAAAGAGCAATTACTATTTCAGTAGACAGCATCGCCTCTTTAGGCGGTATGATTAAGCCCGGAGATTATGTTGATGTGATTGCCATGGTTCCTGTGCCGGCGCAGGGGGCAGGAGGGGAACAGGGCACACAAGTTGCGGTTTTACCTTTATTCCAGAATATATTAATTTTAGCGGTAGGGCAAGATACCAGAGGCGGAATGGCTCAGGAAGAAGCAAGCCGCTACGCTTCTAAGAAAGAAGAAAATGCTAGTGTAGGCCTTATAACTTTAGCCCTTGATCCGCAACAGGCGAGTTTGATTGCTTTTGTCCAGGAACAAGGCAAGATTCGTCTTACCTTGCGTTCGCCTGCGGATGCTCAAGTCGGGCCAATCCAGCCCGCAAGCTGGGAGACGCTTTTTAAGTATATAATGCCTGCGCCTGCTGCGCCTGCAGAAAAATCGGTTGAAGATAATACTGTTTATGTGGAAGTATACCGCGGATTAAATAAAGAAAAAATGCCTTTATCCCGTTAGAAATAATCTTCTAGCGGAGATAGCAAATAAAGATTTCTAACGGGATTTATCTAAATAACAACACCCCGCGCTTAAAAAGGCACGTGGCCCTTATTGGAATTGGGCCAGTGTTCGCCTTGTGGCGAAAAATTGCGCGGGTGTGCACTTACTGTGCAAGGAGAAACATGAAAAAGTTATCCATAATTCTTCTTTTCATATCCTGTTTCGTCGCGGGGATCAGTTTTAATAATTATGCCTCGGATAATTTGGGCGAGGAGATAAGCCTCTATATGGGAGAAGTGAAGGTAGTCTCAGTGAATAACCCTACGCGTATAGCCATAGGTAATCCTGCTGTGGCAGATGTTTCCAGCGTAACTAAATCCGAGTTGATTTTAAACCCTAAGTCCGCGGGGAGCACGACGCTCGTGGTTTGGGATAATTATGGGGAACAGTCTTATAAGGTCAAGGTATTTAACGAAAATATAAACGATATCAAAGAGCGGATAGATATTTTATTGAAACAGGTAAGCGCTCAGGAAGTTTATACTAAGGCCCAGGATGATGAGGGTAAAGTTTTCCTTTTGGGTAAAGTAAAGACTACTCAGGAAAAAGATAGGATTTTTACTGCCTTAGGGGCATTAAAAGATAAAACCGTGGATTTAATGATGCTCAAGGATGAGGAGACCGCAATAGAAATAGATGTCCAGATTTTTGAGATAGATAGAGGGTCAGAGGAAAAGTTAGGTTTTGAGTGGCCGAATACATTAAGCCTTGCGGAAGTGGCCGGGTCAGCTCCCGGGATAGGCACCGCCGGGACTACTTCTTTTGCCAAATTATTCAAGCTGGGTAGAATAACCAGGAGCGCTTATGACCTGACCTTGGATGCTTTAATGAAAAGTGGCAAGGTGCGCATACTTTCACGGCCGCGGCTGGCTTGTTTAAGCGGTAAAGAAGCCAAACTTTTGGTAGGCGGAGAGGTTCCTGTTTTAAGCGGCTCAGTTACCCCGGGGACATCGGGTGCCACAACCACCGGAGCGACTACCGGCGGTACCGTTGAGTATAAAGATTATGGCATTGTTTTAAATATTAAGCCGCAGGTTAATGATCAAGGCCGTGTGCATCTTAATCTAAATGTGGAAATAAGCGAGTTAGGGACTTTGATACAAACTACCTATGCCTCAGCCTATTGTTTTATAAAACGTTCTGCTACAACCGAACTAATTCTTGAAGACGGGCAAACTATGGCTATCGGAGGCCTGATTAAGCAAAAGACTGCTGAAGAGCTGGAAAAATTCCCTTGGCTTGGAGATATACCGGTCTTAGGTATGTTTTTCAGGCATAAAAATCGTACTACCGGTGGTGTTCCCGGCGCCGATATTTCTCCTGCCTCAACCCGCGAGGATGTGGAGTTATTCATTACTCTTACGCCAAGAATAGTCAGTCAAGCCGATAAAATTAAGGAAGCCAAAAAAGGCCCCCTGCCGCTTAAGTATTATAACGAAGAAGCTATGACTCCGGTATTCCGGTATTCTCAAGTAGTTCAGGAGCGTATATTAGAGCAATTAACTTATCCTCCTTCAGCCAGAGGCGCAGGATTTCAAGGGGTAGCTACTTTAGGCCTTAAGCTTTCTTATAAAGGCGAGATACTGGAAGCGAAAATAAAGACCTCTTCGGGTTACAAGATTCTCGATGACAATGCCCTAAAAACTGCTAAAAGAGCAAGTCCTTATCCTCCTTTTCCTCCCCCTATAGAAGAAAAGGAGCTCTGGATTAACATTCCCATAGCCTATCAACTGGATTAATAATGTCTAAAACCGTAGTTATATTCAGCACCAAAGGCGGAGTAGGCAAAACCTTAATTGCCGCTAACCTAGCTGTTTCTTTAGCGCAGGATCAGGGCAAAAAAGTCTGCCTGGTGGATTTGGATGTCCAGGCCCCCGGGGATATGGCTAAGATGCTTAATGCCAACCCCCAGAAGGCCATGGTGGATGCGATTAATGTCTTGAAGAAACAGCCGCAGTCTTTTAAGAAAGCAGATTTTATAGTCCAGGTTAGCTCAAAGGTTGATTTTCTGCCCGCGGTATTAAGGCCGCAGCAATCCTCTTATTTAGAGTCCTCTAAAATTAAAGATGTATTCGCTCTCCTGGTTAAGGATTATGACTACATCATCGTTGATGCCGGAAAAAGTTTTAGTGAGATATTTGTAGCTACCTTGAATCAGGCGAATCTTTTTTTTCTTGTGGTTAATCCGGACGTTATATCTATATACCAGACCAAGTGGATATTAGACACCTTGCAGTTTTTGAGCTTTCCTTTAAGTATGATTAAGGGGATATTAAACCGGGCAGAATCTGTCTCTGGTATAAGTTGGCAGGAGGTAAAGGTTAGCTTACCCATAGATATAATATCGCAGATTCCTTCGGAGGGCAAGAATGTTGGTTTAGCTATTAACCGCGGCGTCCCGATAGTTTTAGAGAGTCCGCGCTCAAAAGTATCTCTGGCCATAAAACAGTTGAGTAGCGATTTAATTACCAAGAACAACCTATTTGTTGAGCATAGAGAGATAGACCAGCTTAAACTTAAAGAATTATCGGTTGAGAAATCAGGGGCGTTTTGGCAGAAAGAGGGGATGAGCGAATCGCCGCTTGAGATTGAGGATGATAAATCCGATGAAATAGTCTATCTTAAGCGCCGCATCCACGCCCGCCTTATAGAGCAGCTGAATATCAAGCGTTTAGACCTTAAGGTCTTTAGCGACTGTAACAAAACTAGGGAGTTAAGGAACAAGGCCGAGGTAATGGTGACTAACCTTTTGACTGAGGAGGCGGGGAGTTTTATCTCTTCTCTTGATGTGCGCCGGAAATTAGTTAAGGAGATTGTGGGTGAAGCTTTAGGGCTGGGGCCTTTGGAAGATTTACTCGCGGATGACGAGATAACCGATATCATGGTTAATAATAAGGATGAGATCTACGCAGAGAAGCATGGCAAGATAGAGCTTACCAGTAAAAAATTTATCTCTAACGAGCAGGTCAGGACTATTATCGAGCGTATTATTGCCCCTATCGGAAGGCGCATTGACGAATCTGTGCCCATGGTAGACGCCCGGCTTGCCGACGGTTCGCGCGTTAACGCGATTATTCCTCCGCTTGCTTTGACCGGTCCGACTTTAACCATAAGAAAATTCAGGAAAGAAAGGCTTAGGATTGAAGAGCTTGTAAGTTTTGGTTCATTAAGCCAGGCTATGGCGGACTTTATCAAGGCAAGCGTGTTATCCAGAAAGAACATAATTGTTTCCGGGGGGACCGGCTCAGGAAAAACCACCGTATTAAACATCCTCTCCGCGGATATCCCCAGCGACGAGCGTATTATTACTATTGAGGACGCCGCGGAGTTAAAGTTAAGCCAGGATCATTGGGTAAGGCTTGAGTCTCGGCCGCCGAACATTGAAGGCAAGGGCGCTATTACCATCAGGGACCTTTTCCGTAACACCTTAAGAATGCGTCCGGATAGGATTATCGTCGGAGAGTGCCGCGGGCTGGAATCATTGGATATGCTTCAGGCGATGAATACCGGCCATGACGGCTCAATGACCACAATACATGCTAACTCTACCTACGATGTCCTCTCGCGCCTGGACTCCACGATCCTTATGTCCGGGATTGAGCTTCCCATAAGGGCCATCCGTGAAATGGTTGCCTCAGCTGTTGATATAATCGTTCAGACTGCCCGGTTATCCGACGGCTCGCGTAAAATTATGGCTATCACCGAGGTCTGCGGGATGAAGGATGAAATACATATAGACCTGCAGGATATTTTCTTATTTAAGCAGACTGGCATAGATGAAAAGCACATGGTCTTAGGTAGCCATATCCCGACCGGCTATATTCCTACTTTCTTCGAAGACATAAAAATTAGAGGTATACCGCTCTCTGAGTCCGTCTTCCAAAAATCTTAGGGACACCCAATCTGCCAATCGGGAGGCAGTGTAGATTCAAGTTACCAGTGCAACGCTTAACAGTTTATTGAAGACCTCGTGCGGAGTGTAAAATTGTAATGTTTTCCGCGGCCGGTCATTTAACATATCTTGGGCCTTTTTAATAGCTTTATTAGGGATATTCGAAAAATTTGTCCCTTTAGGGAAAAACTGACGAATGAGAGAATTTGTGTTTTCATTAGTTCCACGTTCCCAGGGCGAATGCGGATGAGCAAAATATACCTGTATTCGCGTGTTCTTTGTAAATAACTTATGCTGGGCCATCTCTTGGCCGTGGTCGTATGTCAATGTGCGCTTGAGCCCATCCGGAATTGTTTTAAATTGCCTGGCAAAGGCTCTGCGGACTGACATAGCATCTTTGTTCTTAATAGGAACCAGGAACGTCATTCGCGTTGTTCTTTCAACCAGTGTTCCTAATGCCGACTTGTTGTCATGCCCTGAGAGAAGATCGCCTTCCCAGTGGCCGGGCACTATACGATCGGCCACTTCGGCAGGGCGTTCTTCAATGCTGATAAAGTCCTGTATCGGGCACGATTGCCGGCGAACCTTGTTTTTCGTACGCCGATGTGTATGGTGGCGCCTTAGGCATCGTGTCAACTCGCGGCGCAATTCACCGCGGGGCAGCACGTATAAGTATTGATAGATTGTCTCATGGGAGACTCTCATGGCCATGTCACTAGGATACAACATCTTGAGGCGTTTTGCAATCTGTTCCGGTGACCATAACTGATTTAGATAACAAAGAACAACCTGTTTTAAAGGTTTATTAGTTTCAAGCTTTTGTGTCTTGCGGATAGTATTATGGACCTGGTCATCCGCGCGCTCTTGAGATTCAACAGCTCTATAACATGATGCATGATTATTATTACGTTTAATCTCGCGAGAGATTGTGCTGGGATAGCGGTCTAGAGCCAATGCGATATCGCGCCGGCTGCGCCCTTGGGCTAGCCCAAGGCTAATCTCTTCACGTTCATTAACATTTAACCTGTGGTATTGGGGCATGGGCAACTCCTTTCCTCTGATGTATTATACCAGAATCAAGTGTTGCACTAGCAACTTGAGCTTACCCTGTTCCCTTTTAAGCGCATGAAAATAGTCAACAGGTCTAAGCAGTCTATTCTAGCTGATAATATCAGTTGTGCCGATACGTCTTTTAAAAGGCTAAAGGGGCTTCTTGGCCGCAAATCCTTAAATAAAGGCGAGGCCTTAATAATTACCCCTTCCAATTCTATACATACATTTTTTATGCGTTTTCCAATTGACGTGCTGTTTGTAGATAAAAATAATCGGGTGATAAAAGTAATTTCTTCTCTTAAGCCCTATCGTTTAAGCCCCATATGCTGGCAAGGTAAATTTGTAATAGAATTACCTGTCGGCACAATCCAGGCTTCCTCAACCCAAGAGGGCGATACCCTCCAGATTCTT
>PEYI01000082.1 GCA_002774445.1 Candidatus Omnitrophica bacterium CG08_land_8_20_14_0_20_41_16
CCGCGCGCAAACAAAGTTCAAACTTCTTGATGCCAATGTCGGCTACAAGAAGGCGCGCTAAACAACCTCAAAGAGGAGGAGAGATATGAATCTGCAAAGGCCAAACGCGAACGACGCGATTGGGACGTTTAATCGTTCCAAAAATGTAGTGCCCGGTTCAGGCATCTGTTCAAGGTGCTTAGATGGTTGCCGGGGCAATTGTGATGTTTTTAAGGCGACGTTTAGAAGCCGTGAAGTGATCTATCCTGGGCCATTTGGCGAAATGACAGCAGGAGGCGACAAGAATTATCCAGTTGATTATTCCCACCTTAATATTCAAGGGTATGCTTTGGGAGCCAAGGGCCTGCCTGGAGACGCTGTAGGCAACTCCGATAACACAAAATTTCCTGATGTAAATACCGAAACTGAATATGGCTGGAATTCTAAGGTAAAAATGAAGGTTCCTATTTTTACCGGCGCTCTCGGTTCGACAGAAATTGCCAGAAAGAATTGGGAACATTTTGCTGTGGGGGCTGCTATATCAGGCATTACTCTTATCTGCGGTGAGAATGTCTGCGGTATTGATCCGGGATTAGAGCTTGACAGTAGAGGCAAAATTAAAAGTTCGCCAGACATGGACAGACGCATCGAAATTTACAAGAGATTCCATGAGGATTACGGTGAAATATTAGTTCAGATGAACGTGGAAGATACGCGTTTGGGCGTAGCTGAATATATCAGAAAGAAACATAAACTTGAAGCTATAGAGCTGAAATGGGGTCAAGGGGCTAAGTGTATTGGCGGAGAGATAAAGGTAAGAAGTTTAGATAGAGCTCTTGAGTTACAAAAACGCGGCTATATCGTTACTCCGGATCCATCCCTATATGTAAATCAAGAGGCTTTTAAAGACGGCGCGATTAAAGAATTTGAGCGTCATTCCCGCTTAGGATTTGTATCTGAGGAGGGATTTTTAGCTGAGGTTAAGCGCCTAAGAGATTTAGGTTTTAAGCGTGTTACGCTCAAAACCGGAGCCTACTCAATGCGGGAACTAGCCATGGCGATTAAATATTCCGCAATGGCTAAAATAGACCTCTTAACCATAGATGGCGCTCCGGGTGGTACAGGGATGAGTCCCTGGAGAATGATGGAGGAGTGGGGAATACCTACTTTTTATTTGGAGGCGTTGACTTATGAGTTTTGCCAGAAATTAACCAAAAAAGGTATGCGCGTTCCGGATATAGCTATTGCAGGAGGTTTTTCTGCCGAAGACCATATTTTTAAAGTTATTGCAATGGGTGCGCCATTTGTTAAGGCAGTCTGTATGGGTAGGGCGCTGATGATACCGGGCATGGTAGGAAAAAACATTGCCACTTGGCTTAAAGAAGGTAATCTTCCACCTACGGTTTCTGATTACGGGAAAACAGAAAAAGAGATTTTTGTTTGTTATGAGGAATTAGTTAAGAAATATGGCAACGATATGAAAAACATTCCCCTCGGCGCTGTGGGTATTTATTCTTTTGTGCAAAAGATAAAGGTTGGTCTCCAGCAGCTGATGGCAGGAAGCAGAAATTTCAGATTAAATACAATTTCACGCGATGACCTTATGTCTTTGACAGAAGAAGCTTCAAAAGTTTCCGGCATTCCTTATGTGATGGATGCATATCGTAAAGAAGCAGAGGCGATTCTTGACGGAAAAGCTGGTTGTGAGATAAAAAGCAATTCTAATCACAGAAAAGTTAAAGTGTCTGTGGGGAGGTAACCTATGGGAAAGAAAGGATTATGCGATACATGCGAGAATGACAGAAGCTGTATTTTCCAAAAGAGGTTTCCGATTCTACAGTGCGAAGAGTTTGCAAATTCGAATTATAAAGCAACAGAGGCAAAGCAGCCGAAGCAAAAAAAAGTTGAATGTTCCGAGGCAGTGACAACTGAAGAGTAATTAAAGTAAGAGCTGATTACGGCGAAGTAAAATAAGACGATTTTCTGAAGGACTAAGGCGTCCTGAATCCCATTGACGGGAAGAAAGACGCCTTTTTTATTGAGACCACAACTTATGGAGCAGCGATCTTAATTTTGACGACATAAGTTGTTTGGCCGAAATAATCCCGACGAATGCGTATATGAGTCGGGATAGAGAATAGGAGGAAAGGTAAGAATGGTTAATTCCGGTGATACAGCGTGGGTTTTAATGTCATCAGCTCTAGTTTTACTTATGACTCCGGCTCTGGCGTTCTTCTATGGCGGTATGGTTAGACGTAAAAATGTTCTTAGTGTTTTGATGCAGTGTTTTATTGTTATGTGTGTTTTAAGTATTCATTGGGTGTTAATTGACTATAGCCTGTCTTTTGCGCCTGCAAAAGGATTTTGGGGAGGATTTGCCTGGTTTGGTTTACGCGGGGTGGGTTTAGAGCCGTATGCAGATTACGCCGGAACTATTCCTCACCAGGCATTCATGATTTACCAGTGTATGTTTGCGATTATAACCCCGGCTTTGATCATTGGTGCGTTTGCCGAGAGGATGAAATTCTCCGCGTTTCTAATTTTTACTCTGCTTTGGGCAACATTTGTTTATGCTCCGCTCTGTCATTGGGTTTGGGGTATGGGAGGTTGGTTAAGGAATTTAGGGGCACTTGATTTTGCCGGCGGAACAGTGGTGCATATCAATGCTGGGATTGCCGCACTAGTTACTGCTCTAATATTAGGTAAGAGAGTTAATTTAGATAAGAATGTCCCTGCGCCGCATAATATGCCTTTTGTGGTTTTAGGCACGGGACTCTTGTGGTTTGGCTGGTTTGGGTTTAATGCGGGTAGCGCCTTGGCAGCAAATGGTTTGGCAGTAAATGCTTTTGTGGTCACTAACACTGCCGCAGCAGCTGCAGGTTTAAGTTGGGCGTTAATTGAATGGCTGCATAATGGTAAGCCTACAATATTTGGTTTGTGTTCCGGGGCGGTTGCCGGGTTGGTTGCGATAACTCCGGCCGCTGGTTTTGTTAGCGTGATCCCTGCCATAATTATAGGTTTATTAGTAAGCGTATTCTCTTTTATTGCCGTAGCTGTGATTAAACCGAAATTAGGATACGATGATTCGCTAGATGCTTTTGGTGTGCACTGCGTAGGCGGAATCTGGGGTGCTTTGGCAACTGGATTGTTTGCTTCTAAACTGGTTAACCCCCAGGGGGCAAACGGATTATTCTTCGGAAATCCAAAACAGTTCATTATCCAGGCATTAACCGTTTTAGTTACTATAGGCTATACCTTTATAGTTACCTTCGTAATTTACAAGTTGGTCGATTTATTAATCGGCGTCCGCGTAAATCAAGAAGAGGAGCTTATGGGCCTTGATCTTACCCAACACCATGAAAGGGCTTATACTATTTTAGAATAGTGGAGGCGCTTATCCCGCTTCGTAATCGCGTCAAAATTCTCTCGGATAATTTTGACGCACTTGCGGGATTTCACTAAATAAGAACTGGAGGTGTTCAATGAAATTAATTATCGCAATAATTCAGCCTCACAGATTAGAAGCAGTAAAAGAGGAACTTTACAGAGCCGAGGTAAACCTGGTTACTGTAAATGAAGTATTAGGCCACGGCCGCCAGAAAGGAGTTACGGAGTTTTATCGGGGTGCCAAAGAGACAGGCAATCTCTTAAGAAAAATACGATTGGAAATTGCCGTAAATGATAATTTCTTGGAGCCTACGGTAAAAGCGATTATTAAAGGCGCTAAGACCGGCGAAATCGGAGACGGAAAGATTTTTATCTTGGATTTAAAGGAATGCGTGCGTATCCGCACTGAAGAGCGAGGTAGTGTCGCGATTGGATAAGGCTCTTCGTTATCACTCAGGGCTAAATTTGCTTAGCTTAAAAAGACAGAAAATTTAGGTTACCAAAACAACAGTTTTTTTACTTGTATATATTGGAAGGCTAAAATATAGGCACATCGTAGTGTAAAATTAGGCAAAGAATAAGACTGAACGCAGGCGTTCAATATGGTCAAAGAATAAGACCGAAATGGACGCCTTTTTTATTTAGAAAGGAGAAACAGCATGGCTAAGAAGGAAAAGACCACAACTACTGAGGTTAAAACTAGAAATCCGTTGATTAATGGTTCTTTCGATGAAAAAGCAGCGCGGGAGGTAATGAAATTAATCAAAGAAAAAGAGATTAAAATTGTTGACCTGAAATTTAACGATTTACCCGGCCTCTGGCAGCATTTTTCTATCCCCGCTACCGAATTAACCGAAATGGATGATATTACCCGTTCTATTTGGGTAGATGGGATTGGTTTTGACGGTTCATCCATCCGCGGTTTTCAAAAAATACAAGAGTCGGATATGATCCTTATCCCTGACCCGATAAGCGCAATAGTCGATCCTTGTTGCGAGGTGCCTACCTTAAGCATCCTTTGTGATATTTTTGATCCTTTAATCCGTAAACCCTATAGCCGCGATCCGCGTTATATCGCAAAAAAAGCTGAAAAATATCTAAAGGATAGCGGGATAGCGGATGCAGTTTACTTTGGTCCGGAAGCAGAGTTTTTTATCTTTAATAGCATACGTTTTGATCAAACCGAAAACTCCGGTTATTACTTTATCGATTCTGATGAAGCAGACTGGAATACCGGCCGCGATGAAAATCCTAATCTTGGATACAAGATTCGTTTCAAGGAAGGATACTTTCCGGTTCCTCCACATGACTCAATTCAGGATTTAAGAAGCAAGATCATCCTGAAAATGATAGAGTCGGGTATTAATGTAGAAGTCCATCATCATGAGGTGGCTACTGCTGGCCAATGCGAAATTGACATGAAGTTTGATAAACTGACTAAGATGGGTGATAACCTGCTTCTTTACAAATACATCATCAAGAATATGGCGAAAAAAGCAGGGATGGTGGCTACTTTTATGCCTAAGCCGCTTTTTGCGGATAATGGTTCTGGTATGCACTGCCACCAAAGCCTTTGGAAGAACGGAGTAAATCTTTTT
>PEYI01000081.1 GCA_002774445.1 Candidatus Omnitrophica bacterium CG08_land_8_20_14_0_20_41_16
TATTTCTAACGGGGCTCACCCCATTAGAAATCTTGCTGTTCTGTTTAGCATTCAGGGTATTTCTAACGGGGCTCATAGTCTAAAAACTTTTTTATCTCTTATATTTATATTTTTATATACATTGCGCGTATCAAATATCATCTTGGCGTTTTTTAAGATTAAATTGTAATTCAGTGATGAATGATCGGCAGCGATAATCACACAATCAAATTTATTCAGGTTATTTTGAGTAAGCGGTAAAGACTTAAAGTTTAAACCGCCTAACTTTAAATAAGGTATTAGGGGGTCGTGGTAGGATATCCTTGCCTTTTCCTTTTTTAAAATCTCAAGTATATCCAAGGCAGGTGATTTTCTTAAGTCTTTTATATCCTTTTTGTAAGTAAGCCCTATGATCAATATTCGTGCGCCGCTCAATTTTATCCCGTTATCGTTAAGTATATTTTCTACGCGCCTTACCACATATTCAGGCATATATGATATCACATCCGAAGCAAGTTTAATAAAACGTGATTTAAATCCGAATTTTTTAGCCTTCCAATATAAATATAAAGGGTCTTTTGGTATACAGGCGCCGCCCACGCCCGGCCCGGGATAAAAAGGCATAAAACCAAAAGGCTTGGTAGCTGCGGCATCAATAGCCTCCCAGATGTTAATCTTCATTTTATGCGCCATCTGCGCCAGTTCATCTATCAAGCCTATATTAACAATACGAAAGGTATTCTCTAATAGCTTAGTTATCTCGGCAACCCGCGGAGAAGAAACCATAACCACCCTATCTATAATAATATCATAGGCCGCCTTACCCAATAAACCAGCTTCCTTAGTTACTCCTCCTATGACTTTGGAAATCTTAGAAACAGGATATTTAACATTCCCGGGATCAATTCTCTCCGGAGAAAAACAAAGCCAAAAATCTTTTCCGTGCCTTAATCCTCCCGATTCGAGGAGCGGCAGGATAACCTCATCGGTAGTGCCGGGGTAAGTCGTGCTTTCCAATATAACTAAACTTCCCTTTTTTAAATTTCGCGATATAGACTTAACCGCTCCTTTTATATAAGATACATCCGGCAGATATCTCTTTTTTAAAGGAGTAGGCACGCAAACAATAACTACATCTGCACCTTGTAATACTTTAAAATCTCCGCAAGGAATTAGCCTGCTTGATTCCAAGGCATCTCTCAATTCTTGCGGGCCTACATCAGTAATATAAGTTTCTTTTCTTTTAAGCCGAGCTAACCTATCAGAATCTATCTCTATGCCAAAAACAACAAAACCTTTCTTAGAAAACTCCACCGCCAAAGGCAAACCAACATAACCTAAGCCCACCACTGCAATTTTAACTTCTTTTTTCTTTAGCCTACTCTTAAATTTACTTAAATAAGCGTTCAGCATATGTCCTTTCTACCAACGCTAATATAGCGGAAACCCAATTTGCGCATCTTTTCAGGTTCATAAATATTGCGTCCGTCAATAATAAGCGGCCGCTTAAGGAGTTTCTTAACTTTAAGCAGATTTAACTCCTTAAATTCGTTCCATTCCGTAGCGATAAACAAACAGTCAGAACCGCGACAAACCAGATAGGGATCACGGCAAAATGTAACTTTCTTAAGAATACCTCTTGCCTTTACCATGCCTTTAGGATCATAGGCCTTAATATTTGCCCCTTCACGTTGAAGAAGCCTGATTAAATCTAACGCCGGAGAATTGCGTATGTCATCTGTATCCGGCTTAAAAGCCAACCCTAATATGCCTATAGTCTTACCCTTAATAATCCAAAGCGAGCCTTTAATCTTATCTACAATAGCATCCTTCTGGCCCTCATTTATTTTTTTTACTTCTTTGAGCAGCTTAAAGTCATATCCCATTTTATCGGCAATACTAACAAGGGCCTCCAGGTCTTTGGGAAAACATGATCCTCCATAACCTATCCCGGCATTTAAGAATCCCTGGCCTATTCTTTTATCTAAGCCCATCCCGCGAGCCACTTCTCTCACATCCGCTTCCGCTATATCGCAGATGCGCGATACAGCATTAATAAAAGAGATTTTAGTAGCCAGGAATGCGTTAGAGGCATGCTTAATCAGTTCCGCGGATTTTATATTGGTTACTACTATCGGCGCATGCAAGGGCCTGTATAATTTAAGCAACAGGTCTCTAGCCCTTTTAGATTCTACGCCTATTACAATTCTGTCCGGATGCATAAAATCATTTATCGCTGAGCCTTCTCTTAAAAACTCCGGATTAGAAGCAACATCAAAGGCAGCCTTGCCTTTAATATGGGTAGTTATAGTCCGCTTTACCCACTCCCCGGTTTCAACCGGCACCGTGGATTTTTCCACGATAAGGCGATAACTCTTTAAATTAATGGCGATATCGGCCGCTACATGCTCTATGCCCGTAAGGTCCGCCTCGCCATTTCCTGAATCCGGAGTCCCTACGGCGATAAAAATTACCTCGGATGCCTTAACCGCATCTTTTATGCTCGTAGAAAAAGACAATCTTTTATTCTTAACATTACCCTTGATTAACTCTTTTAATCCCGGCTCATATATGGGAATCTGCCCCCTTTTTAATGCAGAGACTTTTCCCGAATCATTATCCACGCAGATAACCTTATTACCCAATTTAGCGAGGCAGGCGCCGGTAACTAACCCTACATAACCTGAACCTATTATGGCAATATCCATAGATAACTTCTCTTAAATAATTTTACTGTGCTCCGGATTTAGGTTTACTGTAACTCTGGTTAAATCCGAATTCATTCTCAGGGAAGGCCTTTAACCTAAAAATAACAAATATTCCCGAACCATTAACCCTACTGGTATTAAAAGTTAGATCCATCTCCCAGCAATGCAAATCCCTGGAAATGGTATATTCCTGCTCAAGAGAACCCTTGCCATATTCATTTACCGTACCGGAATAAGTAGCTGCATCTGCGTACTTTTTCAAATTATAGCGTTGGTAAACGGAGAATTTCCACTTAGGATTAAGCCGCCACTTAAAACTAGTAGTTAATTGATTGCCTGATTTTCTCGCATAACGCTGGCCGATTCCAAAAGAGCGCTCCGGGGCAAAATCAAAATTAATATCATAATTAACATTTGAGAAATGATTGTTGTTTTCATAATCCGGATCACCCGCAACTCCGGAATGTTTATAGGTGGCGTCTCCTTCGATCCTTAGCCAGGAGTAAGGAAGAATCTTGTACTTAAAAAGGATATCTGAGAAAGAAGCACCGAGTTTATTAGAGGTACCCGCTTGATAAACAAGAGGAGCGTTCGGATCAGAACTGGGATTAGTAGGCACAGGGATCATTCCGTAAACAATATGGGGAGCGAATGTGTAGCTAGTGCTCACATTAAAATCTACAAAATCGATAGTTGTTTCATTGCCGTTTTTATCTTTTCTCTTAGTTTGCAGCTTATTTGATAATCCCAAGCTAGCGGTATTGCTGGAAGTAAGCATATCCAAGCCATCTATTTGTTTTAAATGGGTGTAGTAAATTGTCGGCGTATGGTTATAGGAATAGCCTACTGTAGGAGTAATTATGTGCCTTAAGCCATCTAAGCCTAAACCTAAAAAATTAGTCTTAACATTAAAAACCCGGTAGAATTTAGTGCTTAAATCCGCTCCGGCATAGAAAACAGTATTTACCGGTAGGGCCTGGCCATCAGCGCCTTTATCATAAACAATCTCGCGGTTTTGGACAAAAGGAGTAAAATTCAAAAAAGCCACTTTCATCGGCAGGGAAAGTTTATTAATAGTATCCAACCTTGTCATAGTCAACTCATCCGGGCTTGTCGGAGCAGTAGAAGCCTTTTTATTAAAGCTGGTAAATACAGAATTGTTATCAAAATACAGCGGAGTATCCCCTAGTTTAAAACCGGGCAGGGTATATTTTATTTCCGGCAGCTTATCCAACTGATCATACCACTGGTTAACGCGTTTCTGCGCTAATAAATCTATGCTGGAATAACTAAAGCTGTGATGGAGCAAGGCATAGGTTAAAGGTTGGGAATCTTGTTCATACTCGCGGTAGAAATAATCCTTTAGGATATTACTAGCCGGATCAAAATATTTTCTCTTCTCGTCTCCTATCTTATTGAACTCTGAGATAAAGTTTGTCCGTTCATCTACGTCCCATTTATGCCGCCAGCGCATCAGATACCTCTGGAATTGAGTGCGCTCAGCCGTAGCAGGAAGCTGATTCGGTTGCTCATTAGAATAATAAAACTTATAATCTCCCCGGCCAAAATAGGTTGTTGAATAATTTAAACCAAACCCTTCGGCCCAACCTAACTTATTCCGGTAATCAAGATACGCCCTGCCACTGGCATTATCAGTAAGGCTATATCTCCATGCGCTTAATACATACGGGCCCCAATCTTTCCTTTTCCCGGGCATAACCGTTACATGCATCAAGGGATCCTCCATAGTATGATCGAAACGGGGAAGATAGAATAGCGGAAAACCACCCAAATATAAAGTATCGTGCTTAGTTTGAATTTTATCTCCGGGCAATACGTTCATCTGTTTTGAGGCAATACGATAATGCGGCTTATCAAAGCTGCAGGTTGTGAGATAGCCGTAGCGGGTGACAAATTCCGATTCGCCTAAACGCTCTATTTTTCTTGCCCTGCCAAAATAAGGATTAGACCTAAAACCCGCGTCAATAATAGTCCCGGCTTTAGTTTGAAAATCATAAATTATTTTATCTCCTTCAATGATCCCGCTCTCATCCTCAAGCCTGGCGTTACCTTCAGCCACTCCCTCTTTAGTCTGAGTATTTACGGTTAGCTTCTTGCAGGTAAGCTTAGAGCCCTTATAAGTAATCTCAACATTGCCAGAAGCGGTTACTTCCTGAGTTTCGGTAGAGTATTCTACATTATCTCCGTTAACGATAATTGGCTGGGCATTTATACCATTAGGAATCTCATCTTCGGCATAAAGATAACCCATTCCTAAAATAAGACAAAAAATACCTGCTAATAAACTTAGGGAAATCTTCACAAAACCGCTCCCTCTTTCATCATGATTGCCGCTCCGATTAAGCCAGCATCATTGCCAAGCTTAGCCCTGAAAATCTTGACATGGAAACCCTGAACGCTCATCGCCTGCCCTCTTAATGCCTCTTTCACGCTGTCAAATAAAACTTTACCAGCGTTAGCCATTCCACCGCCCATAACTATGGCATCTAAATTCAAAAGATTTACTACTCCGGCTAAAGCAAAACCCAAATGCCTTCCTACATTACACCATATCTTTATAGCAGCCTTATTTCCATTAGCAGCTAATAAACTTAATTCTTCTAGGGAAATCTGACGTTTAAATTCTTTTCGCGCGGCCCTTATAATTTTATTATTCCCTATATAGGCTTCCAGGCAGCCTACGCTGCCGCAATTACACAGCGGCCCTTTTTCATTGATGGGTAAATGGCCCACCTCGCCAGCGGCATTATTAAACCCACGATAAAGCTTACCTCCTATTATGATTCCCCCGCCGATTCCCGTGCCCAATGTCATGCATAAAACATTAGCAAAACCTTTAGCCGCGCCTAGCCTATGTTCAGCTAAAACCATAATCTTAGCATCATTATCCAAAGATACAGGCAAACCCAGCCTTTCCTTTAGGATATCCCTTAACGGGACTTCCTTCCAGCCCGGTATATTGGGAAAAAAATGCACAATGCCGCTTTTAGCGTCTATTGGCCCGGGAAGCCCTAAGCCAATACCTAGGATATCCGTCTTATCCAGATTGTTATATTTAATGACCCTGTTTATAGAATAGACGATACCCGAAATAAGCTCTTCCTTTTCCATGAAGCTGCGGGTGCTTAATATTTCCCTATCTTTGATATTATATTTTAAATCCAGAAGGGCTACTTTTAAATTGGTGCCGCCCAAATCAACGGCAATAATATATTTCTTGGTCATCCCGTTAAAAATCCCTCATTAGTTCCCGTTATTATTTATTTCTAGCAGGATTAAATATTGATTAGATTACCATAAAATCTATGCGGGCACAAGAAATTTAAGAATTATTTACGCGGTATACGCAGACTCTGTTTCTACCTGCCTGCTTGGCTGAATAAAGGCCCTTATCCGCAGCGTCAATAATGGCGACCGGATCATCGGCATCATCAGGAAAAGTAGATATACCAATGCTAATAGTAACCTTTAGCTCTTCATCGTAAACCTTGATAGTCTTTGATTCTATGGCCTGACGAATACGCTCAGCGGCAAAAGATGCTTTGCCTTTACCTGTTTCCACCAATATTATAGAAAACTCCTCTCCGCCATACCTACCCACAAAATCTATCTGTCTTACGGTATCTTTAATCGTCTTAGCCGTCTCCCTCAATATGGCATCCCCTACCAGATGCCCATATTTATCGTTAGAATCCTTGAACCTGTCCATATCAACCATGAGAAAAGAAAAATTGTGTTTAAACTTCCGGGAACGTTTAATTTCTTCCTTAAGCCTCCCTAAGAAATGCCTGCGGCTAAAGACAGAAGTCAAACCGTCCATAATGGCTAATTCCTGGATCTTTTTATAAAGAAAAGCTCTTTTGATTACTATAAGAAACTGCTGGGCCAAGATTTGGAAACGGTATTTATCTTTTTCTTCAATGCCGCTCGCGACAAGATAACCGGCTACATCATTCTTTATTATCAAGGGAAAACGGGTATAGCCTTCATACCCGCTAAGGTCAGCTCCCTTATTCAGAAATCTGCAATCTCCTATTTTGACATAACTATTTACGCGTTCCTTAAACATCGTAAAAATTTTATTTTCATCAAGCGTCCTGGATATATCCTTGGATATGTTATAAAGCGCTAAAGTTTGCGTAACTTTATTGTTAAACGAAAGGTTTTCCTCTTTAAGCCTTGCGTTTCCTAAAGAAAACTCATCATATTCGCATCTTGAATCCTGATACCCTGCTTCTTTCTTGATGCTGCTTTTATCTAAGCCGCTTTTGACCAAAAAATATGCGGCTATAGTCAATAAAATAAGCCCGCTTAAATACAACATACCTGATTTCTTCCTTTTTGCTTTGCCTCGTACATCGCCTTATCTGCTTTACGGATAAGCTCTTCATCGTCTAAGGTATCCGCAGGCAAACTAGCTAAGCCCGCCGAAACGGTTATATTGGTCTCGCTGCGGCGCAAAACTATCCTTGCGCTCTCTATTTTACTCCGCAGAGAATCCCCGATTTTATACGTTTCTTTTTTATCCACACCGGTTATAGCAATACAAAATTCCTCTCCGCCAAAACGGCCTATAAGAGGATTAAAGCTCGCTAGCGATTCGGTCATAATTTGGCTTAGTTTCTTTAATACTATGTCTCCGGCAGTATGCCCAAATTGATCGTTGTAATTCTTAAAGAAATCTATATCCAGCATTAATAAAGTTAGAGAAATGCCTTGACGGACAGTCCTCTTGCATTCTTCTTTAAAGCGCTCCAGGAAATAACCTTTGGTATAAAGCCCGGTTAAGGCATCGTGTATGGCTAAATCCTGAGCCCTCTTAAAGAGCTCGCTATTTTCAATAGCCACCGCCCCTAAATCAGATATAGAAACTAAAAATCTTAAATCATCTTCCGAATAAAAATTTGGTATTTCATTGTCTAATCTTAAAATTCCCAATTCTTTATTATCGCTTAAAAAAGGCGCGCTAATCAGGGACGCCGCCGGCCTTATATCCTGAGCAATTAGCTTATCTAAGTCAAAACGGAAATCACTCTTAATATCTCCAATCAAAATAGGGTTGACGTGCCTTAAGACCCAAAAATCAATAATATCTCCTTCCTTGGCCTTAATAACCAAACCCCTGTCTTCTTTTCTAGCCTTAGAAAGAACTAACTTTTGAGTCCGGCTATCTATCAGGTATAAAATACAAACTCCTTTATCCCTGCCTATAAGCGAAAATGCCTCTGAGGCGATAGTCTCGGTTACAGCCTCTAATTCTAAACTCAGGTTAATCTTTTCAAGGATTTTTCCCAAGCTGTTATAACGCAGGCTTTTTTCTTTAAGGCCGGAATTATTCTTCAGCTCTTTAGCGTATTCCGCGTTAAGAAGATTTATCTTCTCCTCAAGCCCTTGCATACGTCTCTCAAAATCATAGCCCTTTAAAGAACTTTTCCTAAAAAGGTAAAAAAGAATAACGGCATTGATAAGATAAAATAGAAACAGCGGTTTAATGGGTTTAACGTTTAAGATTTTAGCTAAAGATACCGGCAGGATAAAATATATAAGCAGGATTAAAATAACGCGAATAACCACCCTTAAGAAAGGCGGCTTTCTTAAAAAGGTGAGCATGAGGCTGCTTCCTTAATTATACGTGGCGCTAGAGCACCTTGGCATAAAGGATTGCCAAGTGCGCCCTTTCTGGGCAGGATACGCCAGTTATGCAGAAAGCATACACTCGCCCTTCCTATTGGGCGAGGTGTATGCGCTTCTGCGCTATACAATCGTCTCTTCGCTATCTTTATCAAAAAAATGCACTTTACTCATATCAAAAACCAAGTCTATATCCTGATTAACCTTGGGCCGATTATGCGCGCCTACTCGGGCAATAAAAGTATGCTTGCCGGTATTTAGATACAGGTAGACCTCTGAGCCCATGGGCTCATATATCTCGCAATTAGCCTTTACCACATTCTCGGGCGGGGCTTCGGAAACAAAGAGCTTATCATAAATATCCTCGGAACGTATACCAAAGATTACCTCCTTATCTATATAGGCAGATAACTTCTGGCGCATATCATCAATCAATTTTACATGGATATTGCCTTCGTCAAAATAAAGGCGGTTGTCTTTTTTAATAATTCTGCCGCACATAAAATTCATAGGAGGAGACCCTATAAAGCCGGCAACAAATTTATTCTTCGGATGATCATATATAGCGATAGGATCAGCTACCTGCTGCATAACGCCGTCTTGCATTACCGCGATCCTGTCCCCCATAGTCATAGCTTCAACTTGGTCGTGAGTTACATAAATTATTGTTGTTTGCAGCTTAAGGTATAATTTATGTATTTCGGTGCGCATCTGAACGCGCATCTTGGCATCCAAATTACTTAAAGGTTCATCAAATAAAAATACCATCGGCTTTCTGACAATGGCCCTGCCCACTGCTACGCGCTGCCTCTCCCCTCCGGAAAGTTCGCGCGGCTTGCGGTTTAAGAGGCGTTTAATCCCCAGTATTGCCGCTGCCTCATTTACGCGCTGCATAATCTCCGGTTTAGGAATATGCCTTAACCTCAAACCAAAAGACATATTCTCAAAAACAGTCATATGCGGATAAAGGGCATAGCTCTGAAAAACCATGGCAATATCCCTGTCTTTAGCCGGAACATCATTGACCTTCTTATTGCCTATATAGATATCGCCTGAGCTTGCCTCCTCAAGGCCGGCAATCATCCTTAAAATCGTTGACTTACCACACCCGGAAGGGCCGACTAAGACCATAAACTCCTTGTTTTCTATACCTAAATTAATGCTATCTACCGCCTTTATGTTTCCGGGGAATGTCTTACACACTTGGTTTAAACTTACCTGCGCCATTTCCTTTCCTCTCTAAAATTATACGTTTCGTTTACCGTTACGGTAAACGGTAAACGTAACAAGTTTTAATTATATTAGAATTATGTAAGATAGTCAAGTAATTGACTAAGTGTCGTTTTAAGATTCTTACGGTGCACAATCATATCTATAAGCCCATGCGCAAGCAGGAATTCCGAACGCTGAAATCCCGGGGGAAGTTTTTGCCTTATGGTTTGTTCAATTACCCTGGGCCCGGCAAAACCAATCAAGGCCTTTGGCTCAGCGATAATTATATCCCCGATACCGGCAAAAGAAGCCATAACTCCTCCCATGGTAGGATTAGTCAGGACTGAAATATATGGAAGCATTGCTTTACGATGATAACTTAAGGCAGCGCAGGTCTTGGACATCTGCATAAGGCTAAACATGCCTTCATACATCCTCGCCCCGCCCCCTGAGCCTGATACGATAATCAAAGGGAGCCTCTCCCGCGTGGCGGACTCAATAGCGCGGGTTATTTTTTCTCCCACCACTGAACCCATAGACCCCATAATGAAGCGTGAATCCGTAACCGCGATAATTGTTTTTTTATTATCTAAAAACCCCTCCCCGGAAATAACCGCGTCTTTTAAACCGGTAGCTAACTGATCCACGGCCAATTTATCCTTATAAGTCTTAGGCCCTTTAAAATCTAAAGGGTCAGCTGAAAGCATGTCTTTGTCATACTCTTGAAACGTCCCCCGGTCTATGAGCATATTAATTCTTTCATACGCCCCTAGCGAAAAATGACAATCGCACTTGGGGCAAACCTTAAGATTTTCCTCAATAGTTTTGTTATATAAAGTCTCAGAGCAGGCCTCGCATTTAGTCCATAACCCATCAGGTATCTCTTTTTTCTTTAATCTTACAATGGTATATTTTGGCCTTCCAAAAAGAGCCATAGTTTAGAGATCCTCGTGTTTATTAATTACTAACCCTGAAAGAACCTTAGGATAAAAATAACTAGACTTAGGAGGCATCTTATTCCCTCCCAAGGCAACAGTTGTAATCTGATTTATGTTAACCGGATTTAAAAAGAAAGCGAGAACCTTAGGCTCATTATCCGCTGCTTTAATAAATTCATCAGGATATGGGCTGTACTTAAGGTTATCTTCATCTTCTAAATTATACTTCAATATACCCTTAAAAACTAACTGGTTTAAAATATATACGTCCAGCGAGCGATACTCCTTAGGCTTATCCGTCATCCGTTTATCCAAAATCTTCATATTCTTCAAACGCAGAAGCCAATACCTCTTATTTTTATACATACCCAAAATATGCCCGCCGCAGCCGGCCTTCTCCATTAAAAAGAAAAAACGATTTTTATTCTTGACGCCTTCAATATCAAAATACTCTTTTAAACTTTTAAAAAAATTGTTTAAATCTATTTCCTTATCTAATTTTAATAACCGATGGATAGGCAATATAGATAATCCACGCTGATTGGCGCTGGTAAAATAACTTAAGGTATAATTAAAACTTGCGTCCTCGAGAAACTTATCCCCAAGCTTCTCCCGCAGCTCATCCCTATAGGCTAAGGAGACTTCGTAACGATGATGCCCATCGGCGATAAACGCGCTCTCCTTACTCATCCCGGACTTGATAAGTTCCAAGGCTTGCGGATCATCTATACTCCAGAGCCTATGCAGCGTCTTCTCGATATCCGTAACTTCAATAAAAGGGGTTTTGCCGGAAACATAATGTTCAAAAACCCTCTGTATAACACGCTGGTTATCCTTAGAAACAACAAAAATCGGGCTTAAATTAGCATTGGTTTTCTTTAAAAGTTTTAGCCGGTCTTCCTTGGCCTGTAAACGCGTATTCTCGTGCCCTAATACAGGGAAACTTTTACTCCCCAGCCTTAAGAGGGCAATAAAACCCAAACGGGTCTTTCTCTCTCCCCTGATAGTGTATTGCTGGCTATAAAAATATATCGCCGGCTTCTGGGCAGAAACAAGTATTTTATCCTTAAGCCATTTCTTGAAGATCGCCCCTGAGCACTGATATTTGTTTTCACCGGGGATATCCTTTCTTAAAAGTATATGGCTAAAATTATAGGGGTTTAAATTATGATAATAATCCTGCTGCTGGGGAGAAATTACATCATAAGGAGGGCATACCAAATTGGAGAAATCCTTAAACTTTTCTTGATTATAGAAAACCGCTTTAAATGGCTTTATTTCAGGCATATATAAAGCAAACTCCCTAAGAAGCCACCGAATCCATCGATAAGAACATCGAACGCCGATGCGTCACGATAAGGAACGAAATATTGGTGGAATTCATCACTTATACCATAAAAAACCGCGAAAATAAATGTAAAAATAACTATCTTTATTCCGGAAATGCCCAGGGAGGTATTCTTTAAGGCGCGGCTAAAAAATAATGCCAGGGTTAGATACGCAAA
>PEYI01000052.1 GCA_002774445.1 Candidatus Omnitrophica bacterium CG08_land_8_20_14_0_20_41_16
GACCTCAACTTTTATTGTCCCATTATACAGGATATTTTTACGATAGCCAGTACCTTCTTTTTTAACATAGCTCTTGCCAAATCGCGAAACGGGCAAACCTATTACATTCGACCAAAACTCTTTTATTTTATCCTCGTCTTGGCCGAAATGAATATTAAGATACAACTTAAACTTTTCTTCAGGAACACCACAGACTGTTCTTAACCATTTCATCATAAAACGTATAAGTTCCGGGTCGGAATTACAAACCCCTGCATGATTTTTCTTATTTCCTTCCGCCCAATATAACATTAACCCCGCTATTTTAAATTCGTTTTCCGTCAACGAATTAATTTCTAATCTCGCCTTTTCTTTAATTTCCCTAACTTCGTTAGCTCTTCTTATTTGAGTCGTCTTTGAACCAAGCAGCCTGCCCCTATAACTTCCTTCCTTAAGAAGTTTCTGCAACCTATCCTTTTGCGGCTCGGTTAACTCAATATCTTTGCACCACTCGCTTACTGTGCTTTTTGAAATATTAAACGGTGTTTTCTGCCTTAGCTCTTTATAACTCAAGCCCTGTTTTCTTAAATCCCTGACTAATTCTTTCTTCTCCCAGTTTTTCATAGCTTAAGATCCCTGCCCTTGTCTCCTCTACCAACTGAGCTAATGGCCCCAAAACTTAAGTTTCTATTGGTCTAATTGCTTATTGTATTTTAACAAATGTTTTGACAATTTGCAATATACGATTTGCTATTTTGTAAAAATAAATGCGCCCAGGTGGATTCGAACCGCCAGATGCCAGTTCCGAAGACTGGTGCCCTATCCGTTAGGCGATGGGCGCGTCAAATTATCTCCGCCTTATCTCCTAAAATATCTTTAATCTTCTTGAGTTTACTCTTAGCGACGGAAAAAACTCCTTCTTCGGAAGGGGTACGCACAGGAGAGTTAATCTGGATTTTATCGGGGTTTATCCTATCAATGGCCTCTTTTAGTTTACGGATATGACGAATATCATCATTTAGGCTTTTAACTAACATTACCTCAAGCCAAATCTTACCCCTAAACTCCCTTCTTAAGGCTATTAGCCCCTTAATAATGTCATCTACCTTAATTGCCTGATGCGGACGGTTTACCTTAACAAATAATTCCTGGGTTACCGCATCCAGGGAAGGAACAATTAAATCCACGCCCAGAATCTCCCGGCGCAATGAAGCATCAGCCAATAATGAAGAATTGGTAATAACCGCTATCTTAAGGGAAGATATTTTCCTGATCTGATTAATTAAATCTGAAATTTTGGTATTTAAGGTAGGCTCTCCTGAGCCGGAAATAGTAATATAACCTAAACCGGCTAAATCCTCTTTGTGATTATCAAACCATACCCTTAGCTCGTCAAATATCTCATCTATCTTTATATATTCCGACCTTGAAACGGTAAGATTATTAGTTTTGCCTAATTGACAGTAAACACAGTTAAAACTACAGGTTTTATAGGAAGTAAGGTTTATCCCTAATGATGTTCCAAGCCTGCGCGATTTTATGGGGCCGTAAAGGTATTTCATATCTATAAAGCATTAGGGCGCTACAAAAAGATAGCGCCCTTCATTTAATAGCAGCAGTAGGGCGGGTTTAACCCGTCCTACTGATATTGGTAAATTATCTTACCTCTACAACGCAATTATGTGTCCCGAAGGCATTGGAGACACGGGAAGTGCAACGCGGGTCATCGACCCAGGAACCGTCTACAAAAAACTTATATTCATACTTGCCTGGCTTAAGGTTTACTTTAGCGACCCAGTTACCCTTAAAATCCTTCTTCGCGGAGAATCCTTGGATATTCCACTTATTGAAACTTCCGGATAGGACTACCTTCTTGGCCGAAGGCGCGTAAAGCTTAAATTCGGTTGGTTTTGACCCCGTTAATCCTGGCATAGCTCCCTCCTTGTTATCTATATTTATAGCACTGCCTAAAAATCTGTCAAGAGATTTGTTTTATACCGCAACTATTGCAATACCTTTTCTTTCAGCTAACTTCACTGAAACCTCACGGTCAATAAAAAGTGTCTTGTCTGCTTCAATGGCAAGGCATTTCGCGCCTGCCTTAATTAACCTTTTAATAGTATTTAAACCTACTACCGGTATATCAAAACGCATATCCTGCTTAGGCTTGGCTACCTTAACTACGGTTATGCCACCACCCGCAAGCTTACCTGCCCTTAAGATAAGATTATCTGTCCCTTCTAATGCTTCAACCGCGACAATAGCCTTATTTTTTACCGCCACTGTCTGACCGATATCCAAAGTGCCGATAGCCTTAGCCAATTCCAAGCCAAAATACACATCATTCCAAGTTTCCGGGCCAGGCCCTTGCTTAGTAAGCGCCCCTTTTTTAGGGAGGAATTCCTTAATAAAAATAGTGGAATCAAGCAGGCCTAAACCTTCGGTTTTTAGTTTATCGGCGATTGCCCCGAATATGGTATCTGCTTTCTTATTTTTTATATTAGAAAGTATCTGCTGTAAATCTTGGCTATTTATTACTTCCTGGCTAAACAAACGGCAGGGGCTGATCTGCCCAGCCATAACCACATTCTTAATACCTTCAGCCTTAAATACTTCAAAGAGTTTCTTAAACTGAGACAGCCTAAGCCAATAAACCTTATCCGCTATTTTTGTTATCTTGGGAGAAGTTTCACCTTTAATGGCTATAGCTACAATATAATAGCCTTTCTTCTTAGCGCCCTCACAGAATAATAACGGGAATTTCCTATTTCCGGCGATTAAGCCTATTTTTTCCATGGATTATTTTTCTACTCTGCAGGATTTACTTAAACCGCGTTGGGAACCTTTGATAAAATTAATCAGGTATTTAACTTCCGGAGATTTTATCTGCTCATTTTCTAACTTCTCCAAGGCATGCGTAGCAGTGAAACCGGAGTTAAAAATAATTTTGTATGCCCGGCCGAGCTCTTTGATAGTATCACGGGGCACTTTATGCCGCCTTAATCCTACGAGATTCAAACCATATACAACCGCGGGATGGCCATCGCAGGTAGAATAAGGAGGGATATCCTGAACAACTTTGGAGCAACCGCCAATAATAGATAGCGAACCGACCCTGACAAACTGATGTATCGCGACCAACCCGCCAATAACCGCCATATCTTCAATCGTAACATGGCCGGCAAGAGTAGCATTATTAGCAAATACGCAATTATTTCCCACGCGGCAGTCATGGGCAATATGAGAATAGGCCATAAAAAGATTTCCGCTGCCAACAACTGTCTTATTACCTTTTTCTGTCCCGGGATTAAACGTTGAGTACTCGCGAATTATATTATTGCCGCCTATTTCTAGGAATACTTTTACACCCTTATATTTTAAATCCTGCGGCCGCGAACCGATCACGGCCCCTGTAAATATCTCGCAGTTTTTACCGATATTAGTATTGCCTTCGAGCAAACAATGATTGCCGATTTTTGTCCCTTCACCTACAACAACCCCGTCATTAATAACCGTATATGCCCCTACAGAAACATTATCGGCTAATTTTGCTTTTTTAGAAATAATGGCTGTTTCGTGTATACGCATAGTTTAGTCTTTCACCAAACTGAATACAAAATCTGCCTCTGCCACTACTTTACCATCAACCAAAGCCCTACCGCGCACCTGTCCGGTCTTAGACTTTATTTTGACTGCCTCAGTCTCTAAGATAAGCTGGTCTCCGGGAACAACGGGCTTACGGAATTTAACATTATCAATAGTCATAAAAAAAGCCAGCTTACCCCTATTCTCCTCAGATGCCAACATCATCACTCCGCCTACCTGAGCCATAGCCTCAATAATAATAACCCCGGGCATAACCGGATGCCCGGGAAAATGCCCTTTAAAAAAATAATCATTAATGGTTACGTTTTTAATACCAGTGGCGTGCTTTCCGTATTCAAGCTTTATAATCCTGTCCACAAAGAGGAATGGCTCACGATGCGGAAGTATCTTCATAATATCACTTACCTCTAAAATCCCCCCTTCTCTCTTCATAGAATATTTCTCCCTCTGTTTGGCTATTTCACCGATAAGCTTTAAGTTTAAGGAATGTCCGCTTTTTAGGGCTACGATATGGGCTCTTAACCCGGAACCGATAAGATACAGATCTCCTATTAAATCAAGTATTTTATGACGCACAAATTCATCAGGAAAACGGAATTTATTTTTTATAACCGTCCCATCTTGGGTTAAGACAAGAGTATTTTCATAATTTGCCCCCAGCCCCAAACCGCTGCGCCGCATTTCATCGGCTTCGCTTTCAAGACAGAATGTGCGCGCGGGGGCAATTTCATTCTTAAACACCTCCGGAGACGTGAGGCTTACTTCCATAAATTCTGTCTTATGGCTTTGGCCAAAGGAGGCCAAACCATTGCCCTCTGGCTTATGCGCAGGAAAACTGTAATCTAAAGTATAGGAAATCTTAAATTCGGAAGCAGGCAAAGCTACGATAGACGCCCCATTCTCTTCTATGTGGATAGAATCTTTAAGAATAAAATAATGCCGCGCCTTCCCCTGTTCCTTAATCCCTGCCTGATTAAGAATCCCTACATAGTTCAAGCTGCTCCCGTCCAAACCCGGGAGTTCGTTATTATCCAACTCCACACGCAGGTTATCGATACCCGCGCCTAAAAGCGCGGCCATAAGATGTTCAATTGTCTGCACTAAAGCGCCATTTTTCTCAATAGAGGTTCGGTGCGGAGTTTTTCCCGCGGGAGTTAAAGAATCAATGGCCGCTTTGATTTCAGGCTTGCCAGGCAAGTCTATGCGGATAAAAACAACCCCCGTATCCGGGCCTCCCGGCTTTAAACCAACATTAACTTTATTCCCCGTATGCAGCCCTATACCTTTAAAACTAACTTCTTTTAAAATAGTCCTTTGATAATTCATAATTTATTTTTACCCTGCTTCTAACTCCGCAATTCTTTTTTTAAGTTCTTTAACCAACTCAAAAAGCTTAGGTAAATTCTGAGCGCAGGCATTTACTTTCTGTGTTGTATTAAACGGCCGGGCCGGATATCCTGAGACCATAGTATTGGCAGGAACGGATTTGGCCACCCCTGATTGGGCGGTTACTATCGCTCCGTCGCCTATGGTGATATGCCCAACCAAACCTGCTTGGCCGGCAAGGATAACATTATTGCCAATAACCGTGCTGCCGGATATACCTACTTGAGCCACAATAAGGCAATTCTTGCCTATAACGACATTGTGCGCAATCTGGACCAGGTTATCTATCTTAGTGCCGGAACCTATGATTGTTTTATCAAAACGCGCGCGGTCAATAGTTACATTTGCTCCGATTTCAACATCATCCCCGATTTCAACTATCCCCACCTGCGGTATCTTATGATGAATGCCATCAATAGTAACAAAACCAAAACCATCCGAACCAATAACCGCGCCGCTGTGTATTATTACGCGATTTCCGATAATCGTGCGTTCGCGTATAGAACAATTAGAATAAATGAGCGAGTCCGCCCCCACCTTGCTCCTCGCCCCAAGGAAACATCCCGACGATATTACCGTTTTATCCCCTATTTCAACATCATCCTCAATAACCACATAAGGGCCTAACGCGGCTAACTTGCCCAATTTTACATTCTTGCCTAAAATAACTGTCGGATGTATTCCTTTAGGGTAGTTAATATTATCCGGGGTGATTAAAGAAATTACTTTAGAGAAGGCGAGCGAGGGATTATCAACGCGGATAATCGGCTTCTCAAATTCTTGTATCTCTCGGGAAGTGATAACCGCTGAGGCAGAGGAAGCCTTAAGAAGAGAAGCGTATTTAGGATTAGCCAAAAAGGTGATATCGCCGGCAACTGCTTCCTTTATCCCGTTTGCGCCGGTAATAACAACGCTAGCGTCACCGACTACTTCGCCATCGAGCAAGTCGGCGATTTCTTTTAACGTCTTACGCATACAACTTATTGTTTCTTATTCAAAATCTCAATAATATTATTGGTAATATCCATACTCTTATTCTGATAGACCAAAACACGATCATTAAAAACCATAGTAATTCCTGATTTCTCCGCGTATGCCTTTACTGCATCCTGTATATCTTTTAAGATCTCTTTCATCTTTTCTTCTTGTTCTTTGCGTAAATCCCCTTCTCTCTGAGCGACAAAATCCTTCAGTGACTTTGCCTTTGCCTCTAACTCAGATTTCTTGGAATCTTTATCCTTATCGCTTAAAAGAGCAAATTTATCTTTTAGGGCATTAACCTCGCCTAATTTCTTATCTCTCTCGGAAATATAGCTATTTTCTTTTTCGGTTAATTTTTTGTCATAATCTTTGGTTTTAGAGTATTCGCTAAAGCTCCGGCTTAAATCAATATAGGCAAACTTATCCGCGGCCTGAGCCACACCGGTTAAAACAAACAAACTTAAAAACGCGCCGCACAAAACTACCGCTAATTTCTTCATCTTTACTTCCTCCTTAATTTACCCGCTATTGCTGGTTAGTAAATTAACCCCGACGGTACCGTCGGGGTAAGTTCGGACAGATAACTTATGTTCGCTTTCGCTCCATAAGTCATGTCCTCACTTAAAAACTATTGCTTACGCTAAAGTAGAACTGGCCGCTACCCTTTGAATCTTTACCGGAAGCCTTATTCATAGGTATACCGTAATCTAACATTATCGGGCCAATGGGAGTTTTAACGCGGAACCCTAAACCAAAACCGGATTTAAACCCTCCTGAATTAATTCTCCCGTTAGCATCTTTAGATGAACCTATATCGCCTAATTTTTCCCATACGTTTCCTACATCATAAAATGCCGCGACTTTAAGAAAACCGAATAACGGATAAACATATTCCACATTGCCAATCAACATTGACGCGCCGCCAAGAGGATTACCGGAAGCATCAACCGGGCCGACAGCCCTTTCTTCATAGCCTCTGATAGTATAAGCGCCGCCGCCAAAAAACCTCTCATATATCGGTATTTTCTCGGAATTACCATAAGGCTCTGCTAACCCAACCCTGCCTCTTATTTCCAGAGTAGAATTACGAAACATAGGGAAATAGTGGCTTGCCCGGCCAAAAAATTTGTAGTAATTTTTATCCCCCCCTAAACCTGCAAATTCCAGCGAACCGCTAAAAAGATTACCTTTATGCGTATCAAAAACATTATCCCTGCTATCAAAAGTAAGGCTGGGGGTAATACTGCTGACAAGGTTAGTCCCGGCCTCGCTATTTAAATCATCAGAAGCAGTATTATCAGTTATTATATTGCTGATATCTATGGAATCAACCCTATACATAATGTCCGCCCTTAAGTATTCGGATAACTCTTTACCTAAACGCAAATCGCCTCCGGTTACATCCTCGTCATATCCGTAGCCTACATCAGCATCTCTTTTATGGCTTCGCTTGTATGCGTCAAAACCAAAAGATACCGGATAATCAAAAAGCCAGGGTTCGGTAAAACTTAATTCCAGGCCAGGGCCGCTGCTCATTGTTCCAATTGACGCGCGCAGCCTTAAATCCTCCCCTGCCCCGGTAAAATACGGCCAGTTCTTCCAATCAAAATTTTTCTGTTCAACCTCAACAAACCCCACAAATGCATCCACGGTGCTGTATCCGCCGCCAAAGCTAAATGAACCGGTCTTAGCCTCCTTGACATCAACAATTAAATTCTTCTTGTCCGGGGCATCCGTATCCTCAGTATCATAGCCTATCTCCTCAAAGAAGCCTAAATTATTAAGCCTTTCTTTACTACGCCTTAGCTTCTCTCCGTCAAACCTATCACCCGGATGTATGCGCATCTCTCTGCGGACAATAACATCTTTGGTCTTAATATTACCCCTGACTTTAATCTTATCCACATAGGTTATCTGATTCTCAACTATGCTATAGTTTATATCAACACGGTTAATCGCGGCATTTAAGGAAGAAGCCTCTTTAACCTGCGCCGAAATATACCCGCGGTCAAAATAAAGGCCCTGGATACCCGCCACATCCGATTTCATCCCCTCATCACTAAAGGTCTTGCCCGTAACGCACTCCTTAAGCCGCATAATAATTTCTTTTTCGGTTATATCATTATTGCCCTGTATAGTTACGTTGCCGACGAGGTACTTCGTTCCTTCTTTTATCTTTATCGTTACATACAATAAATACGGCTTTCTCGTATCCGGCTTTACCTCATAATCAACCGCAACATCAATATAACCATTCCTAAGGTAAAATGCTTTTATGCGTTCAATATCTTCCTTTAAGACATCATCTTTTAAAACCCCGGCATTAAAGAACCACGCCCTTTTAGTCTTTAGGAGTTTTAATATCCGGCCGGAGGTAAAGGCCTTATTCCCCTCAATAGTAATATTCTTGATGCGCACCTTAGCCCCCTCTACAACATTAAAGTGTATCTTGGCCTTATTCGCATGCTCGTCAATATCAAGTTTATAATCTATTTTTGCCGCGCTAAACCCTATTTTTTCATACATCTTCTCAAATATGCGCACATCTTCGGCGAGGCTTGGATAATCCAGATACTGGCCTTCCTTAGACTTTAACTGGGCTTTTAATTTTTCATCCTTTAAGGTAATGCGATTTATGCCGGAGAAGGTAATCTTATCAATTATCGGCCTCTCGGTAACTGTAACTATAACCTTAAGCCCGTCTTTATAGCTTTCACTATCGATCTTAATATCGCTAAAGAAATTTAAAAGATAAAGCCTCTTTAAGTCATCGCTTATAACGTTTTCCTGATAAGGGCTGCCGATACGCGTCTTCATCTTAGAAATAATAGTATTGGTAGAGATGGCCTTATTGCCTTTAACTTCAATAGCAGCGACTAATTTGGCCGGCTCTTCTTGGGTTGCTAGAGGCGAAGCAGATTTCGATGACGGCGCTTGCGCCTCTTCCGCAAAAGAAGGCAGAATGAAGCAGAAAATAAAAGAAGCGGATAAAATGACGAAAAATGTCTTACGCATTGTTTTTATTATATAGGTATTATTCATTTAACGCAATAATATTTATCCTTGCTCTCACTACGTTTTCCAAGGAGCTCATTCCATCCTGGCCATATTTTCAAAACGCGTGTATTCTTTAATAAAGAATAGTTTCATTGAGCCAACCGGGCCGTTTCTTTGCTTGGCGATAATTACCTCGGCGATACCCTGATTCTCAGAAGTGGGGTTGTAATATTCTTCCCTTAACAAAAGGACAACCACGTCCGCATCCTGCTCAATAGCGCCGGACTCTCTTAAGTCTGATAACTGCGGCCGATGGTCAGTGCGCGATTCCACTGCGCGCGATAATTGGCTGATCGCCACAATAGGAAGCCGAAGCTCTCTCGCCAATGCCTTGAGGGAGCGAGAAATCTCGGATATCTCCTGTTGCCGGTTCTCCACCGAACTTGAACCGCGCATTAACTGTATATAGTCTAAAATAATCAGCTTTATATCTTGTTGGGCTTTAAGCCTGCGCGCCTTAGCGCGCAATTCCATAACCGATATTGAGGGAGAATCGTCTATGAATATGGGCGCCTCTGATAATTTTCCCGCCGCGGCAGTCAAACGCGGCCAATCAGAAGTAGCCAGGTAACCTGTGCGCACCTTCTGCGCGTCAACCTTAGCGTGCGCGCAAAGCATCCTCTGCGCAAGCTGTTCCTTAGCCATCTCTAAGCTAAAAACAGCTACGGGAATTTTTTCTATTATCCCGGCGTGTTCAACGATTCCTAAAGCAAATGCACTCTTACCCATGGATGGCCTTCCGGCGATTACAATTAAATCCGAATTCTGCAGCCCAGCGGTCTTAATATCAAAATCTATATAACCTGTGGGAATGCCGGTAATATGGGTTTTTTTACGGTATAAAACATCAATGGTTTCAATGGTATCTGAAATAATCTCCTTAATGTGTAGATAAGAACCCTGTACCCTTCTCTCGCTTATCTCAAAGATTAACCTCTCGGCATTATCCACTACCTCATCAATATTGCCCTCGCTCTCATAGCAAAGCGAGATAATCTTAGTGCCATTATTGATAAGTGCCCTTAAGACGCTTTTTTCTTTTACTATATTGACATAGTGTTCAATATTGGCGGCGCTGGGGACGGCGTTCACTAAAGAAGTAAGGTAGCTTGCCCCTCCTACCGCGTCAATTATCCCGTCTCTTTTTAAGGCATCGGTTAAGGTAATGAGGTCCACCGCCTTATTCGCGGCGTAAAGATCGGAGATAGCCTGAAAGATCTTCTGGTGGGAATCTTTGTAGAAAAAATTCCTGTCTAACTTTTCAACTGTCGCAGCAATCGCCTCCTCATCTAAAAGCATGGAACCCAATACTGCCATTTCGGCCTCAAGATTTTGAGGAGGGACCTTCTCTATTTGCGATTCATTAGGCATGCTATTTTTTCACAACCCAAACTTTTAACTTCGCCTCTACTTGCGAATGGAGTTTAAGCGGTATCTCATAAACCCCCAAAGCCTTAATGGGATTATTGAGAATAATACAGTCCTTATCAAGTTCAACACCCTCTTCTTTTAAGGTATTATAAATATCTAAGGCAGTGATACTACCATATAAACTCTCCTCACCCTCAACAAGCGCGGGTATGGTTAAAGATAAATTATCCAAGCGCGCCTTTAACTCTTCAGCTGCGCCTTTTTTCTTTTCAAGTTCTAATGATATTTTTTGGTTTTTCTCGTCAAGTTTCTTTAGATTACCAGAAGTTACTTCTATTGCCAGGCCTTTAGGCATAAGGAAATTGCGGGCAAAGCCATCTTTTACTTTGACCACCGCCCCGGACTTGCCTATTTTATCCACATCTTTAGTTAATATAACTTCCATGGATTCCTCCCCCCTTCTTACCGTTTATAAGGCAGAAGCGAAAGAAACCTAGCCTTGGCAATTGCCTCAGCTATAATCCTCTGATGCTTAGCGCAGTTACCCGAATAACGCCTGGAGACAATTTTGCCTCTTTCGGTAATAAAGGCTTGCAGTCTCTTGGCATCTTTGTAATCTACCGGCGTTGCTTTATCCGAGCACAAACGGCAGAATTTCTTCATGACGATAAGATGCGCGGAGCGTTTCTTATCGCCGAACTTGCCCTTAGAAAATGCCTTAGTCTTAACCTTAGTTTTAACTTTCATTTGCATCAGCCTCGCTTTCCCCTAACCATGTTGATTCTGTCGACGGTTCACCTGATAATTCTTTTATTGGTTCTGCTTGAGGCGCTTGAGGCTTACCCGCCCCGGGCGACCCTAAGAACTGCACTCTTTCCGCCTTGACTTCAATAACATTGCGTTTAGCGCCGGTTTTATCTTCCCATGAACGCGACTGCAGCCTCCCTTCAACAAAAACGCCGCTTCCTTTGTGCAGATATTGGTTGCAGGTCTCGGCCTGTTTATTCCAGACTACGGCAGTTATAAAACAGACCTCTTCCTTTAGTTCCTGATTCTTGTCCTTGTACTTACGATTAACTGCCAGCCTTAAATTTGCCACTGCCGTCCCCTGCGGGGTATAACGCAGCTCCGGATCCTTGGTCAGATTCCCCATCAATAGCACTTTATTATAACTTGCCATATGCGCGCTCCTTTATTAATTTAGGTAAATAACCCCTACCTTTACTTTTACAGCCCTTCACAAAAATCGTTCAGGGCTGTTGATTACACAGATTTTCTCGTCGAGATTTAGTA
>PEYI01000021.1:0-10565 GCA_002774445.1 Candidatus Omnitrophica bacterium CG08_land_8_20_14_0_20_41_16
TTAACATTACGCTACAGCCACGATCTTAATTTAAGCCATACTAAACCATTATCTTTTCAAGATTACTTTTACAGGTATTATAAGACATTACCCGGCGCCTCGCCGATACTCTTCAATACCACAGGATCGAGATTCCATTTATCGATATACTTGACATCAATTAATTCGATGCCAAAACGCCAGCCATCACCATAATCAAAGAGAAAGAGCATTTTATCTCCGGGATTTTGGAATACTTGGCGTATTTGTGTTTTTTTCACGCCTTTTATTGTAGGCGACGAAGTCTCCTCTCCTATATCGACAAACAATTCATATGCCTTTTTTGAATCGTGATACCGCTGAAAATTATCATAATAGCCAAAACAGTGGTCGAAGTAGAAACCAAATGTTTTTATAATTACCTTGGCAAAATTAAAAAGACTTTTAGAACTGGGTAAACAGATTTTCCGCCGGACATCTTTGGTGAATACATTACCGCCTTCCTTAACGGCTTTTTCAAGATTCTTATCAGCATTGGCGCCATAAAGACAGGCTTCATTTAAAAAATCCAGTTCTTTTTTATCTACCAGAAATGCTATCTTTCGAATCAATTCAGTCATATTCTCTGCAATTCTCCCCTTTTTGTCTTCAAAACTTCATCGTATCCACAAGGCTTTTAGTACTCCGCTAAACCTCTACACTACTTTTAAGAGATTCTAAATCGCTTAACATCCGATCGTGAAATTCGAATAAATACTCCAATATCACGTTCCCATCCCACTTGTTCTCGACAAGATAATTTACTACTTCTTTACAAAACATATCTATTGGTAAGTGTTGTTTACTCCCCTCTTTAGCCGAAAGATGGACATTCTTGATATTTTGCCTGTAATCCTTAAGCAGGCGCCATATTGTTTTTTCATCCGATATATGTGAGGTATCAAGGGTCATTGGCAAATTAAAGGCAACCGTTTCATCGGGAGTAAATACTCTTCTCTTACCTTCAAAGGTTTCAATACAAAAAACAACTTCGTTATTATACAGACTGGCAAAATACCCTAAATTCTCAAGCGCCTTTTTCTGCGTACTTTCATTTTTATTGACATTGTTAGGATGCAAAGTAACGATCCTTACCTTAAGCGCCTTCGCGAAATCCGCGATTTCCTTTCCCCATATCTTAAATTTTTCATCTGTAATAGGCGCTTGGACAGCGTGTATGCTTAGCACTGTCGTGCCATAAAACTTAATCTTCCCTGCAACTTCAGCCAAATGTATCCTAACCGGTTCATATATATCCCAGTAATAAGGCAGGGCTACCTCAACAGGCGTATTCAGATTCGCGTATCGCTCTTGTACTTGTTCGATTCTATCAAACGATTGCCTGATTCCAAATTTAATCATCACTCCACTTCTTCCATCGCCTTATTAATCCGCTTAAGAGCAGTATCCAAATTAAAATTCTTGCGTTCATCCGGCGTCAACACATCGAATAACTCGGCCTCAATACGTGAGCGCATATCTTTGACTTCCGTATCCGTCCGGCCAAGGTTAAGATTATACTTCCCTAAATCGGTATCCGCGCCGTCTTCCTCAAGTTTTTTCTTAAAGAGATTTACTACTTCTTTATCTGCCAAATTGAAATTATGGCGTAGGATAAAATCAAGGTCATAAAAATCCCGTGGAGCAATAGTCTCTCTTAAGGCCGAAGCGCGCAGCTTTTCACTCACAATCTCTTTTAATGACAAGCAGTTTACCTTGCCACCGTCAAATAAAGGCTCTTTAGTAAAAGGGTGCAAGAAATTATGTTGCACTGGTTTATTCTCTACCGTGCAAATTGGATTAAATCTAAGCCCGATCTCAAATTTAATCAATTGCTCAGCCGGTTGGAGGACCGACTTATACAAGAAATAGTAAACGTACTGTTTAGATTCATTGCGCCCTGCTTTTTCTACGCCTTCGATGCGAAAACCGAGCCTTTTGGCAAAATCTTCAATCTTATCCTTAACCGGCTGGATTGATTTTCGTCGATTGCCGCGAGTCGTTGCATACTCCGGCAGACGCATGCTAAAATCTAAATCTTCGCTCAAGCGATAATAAGAGTAGTAAATCTTATTAAGACATGTTCCCCCTTTAAATATAAGATCATGCGAAAGCTCATTGATCTTCGATAAAATGAATGTCAAGTAGTAATCCTTCTCAATAAGAGCCGCGCGAAAACCGGCCCGATTGGCGGTCATATTGATAACATCGGTGAATTGCGCCTTATCCTCGTGGATCATTGATAATAACTCTCCATTTCTTATTAAGTTTGCCTTTGAACGAATTGGTAAACGAACTGATCGCTGTATTTTCTACGCTTTTAACAAGCACAGCGAGATCTCTATCAGAATAACCCATTTCTTCCAGCAACACTCCGATTCTTTTACGAGTTTTAATATTGGGAAATTGTGCCGCAAAACGAATAAACTTTTTGATATCACAGCGATCCTTTTTAAGTTCGCGTTTAAGAATTTCAAGAGCACTTTCAATGCCGCCAACCGGTTCATTAAAATAAATTAAATCCACCAGCGTGCGTTCTAAGGAACTGATCATCACTTCTTTACCTTCGACAACGATCTTCTCAAGGCCATACATCCGGCTTTCCGAAACTCTTAAAAAATTGAATATAACACCGCATATTTTCTTTTTTCTGCGTTGCAATGAAGTGTTCAAAATGTACATCACTTGAAAAAGCTGATCCGTTAAATTGTAGTAGTTATACATCGAGGAATATCCAATATAATAATTTTTTTGCGGGAAAAATTGTGACGGGATAAGCATTTCGTTTATACCGGCCCCCCCTTCGCCATACTCAAGGGGTGAAAAAACATATACTCCTCGTTTGATGGTGGAGAAAATACCTTTCTTCTTCAGCCGATAAACAATCTTATTACGCTCGATATCATCAAACTTGAAAAACGCATCCAAGTCTTCTTTGGTGATAATACGCTTCTTCTCATAGGAAAGGCGCGAAATAACTTCGATTTCTTTCTCTCCAAGACGCTTTCTTTTTTTTATATCCATAATACCCTCACAGAGGATTATTGTTCATTTTTTTATAGATACAGGATATCACACTCTTCCTTTATGTCAATAAAAATAACAGCAAAATGAGGTCGGACTATTTAATCCGGCCCCAAAGATAATCCTATATTCGTCATTGCGAACCCGCCAAAGGAGGTTGAAGCCTGCCTACCGGCAGGCAGGCAATCCCTGTTTTACTTTCTCAAACACTTCATCCACGCTTATATCTTCCAACCTGCTCTTCTCAATAACTGTATGCCCCGCTCCCCACGGCCCCCAGCGTTTTGCTGTTTTACCGGGTAAATCGTTCCTGAATAGCGCGACAACCGGTATTCCCACAGCCGCGCTTAAATGCATTGGCCCGCTATCGCAACTAATCAATAGCCTACACTGTTTCAAAACCTGCGCCAACTCTACTAGGCTTGTTTTATTAGTCAAATCCACTATCAGGGGACACTCTGCTTCGCAGGGTGTCCCCTGCTGCTTCTGATCTTCTTTACCTACAAGCACAACCTTCGCCTTCATCTCCCGCGTTATTCTTTGCGCCAACTCCCTAAACCTCTCAACCGGCCACTGCTTAACCGGGTCGCTCGTAAACGGATGAACCGCAATCGCCCCTGCCAAAAAATCATATTTGTCATTATGAGGAAGACGTAAAGCAACTGAGGGGACTGTCCTGAATCTCCTGCTATTGATTTCTGGAGATTCATCCTGAGCGAAGCGAAAGACCTCCATAGCAGACTGTCCCCGATCTTCATGTACAACACTAGTCAGATTATCATCAACTTTAATGTGGAAATCGGGGACTGTCCCCGCAGGGGACTGTCCCCGTGCCCCCACCAAACCCACCAACTCCAAATTACAATCCACCTCATGCCTATTCCCCAAATACTTGGTATCTTTCAGCTTATGCGTAAGCAAGATTCCCCACTTCCTGTCATAACCGACACGTTTAGGAACCCCCGCCAAGAAACTAATCAGGTGTGCTTCCTTAGAAGGATTAAATATCACCGCCAAATCAAATTTTCTCTTTTTAAGCTTGGCGCTAAACTTAAACACCTCTCTTAAGGAATGCCGCTTATTCTCCCAAACAATAACTTCATCAGCGCTCTCAACGCAACCCGCCAATTCCCTTACATAAGAATTAACCGTAAGGGTAATCTTCGCCCCCGGAAAGCTCTCCTTAAGCGCAGCTAAAGCCGGAATAATCAGCAGAAACTCCCCAAACCGGTCATTGCGTATCGCAAGTATATTTTTAATCATTCTCTACACAGGGACTGTCCTCCTGCAGAAAGCAGGACACCCGCCGCTCCGATACGGCGGGGTGCCTACTTAACTATTAAAAAAGACCCAAGCACTAAACAATCAATCTCGGAAGACCTGAAACAACGATAAGCATCTTGAGGCGTTAAAACCATCGGCTCACTCTTAGTATTAAACGAGGTATTTATTATAACCGGACAACCAGTTTTCTTATAGAATTCATTTATTAAATCGTAATATAACGGGTTATCCTCTCTTTTTAGGGCCTGAATGCGGCTTGAGCCGTCCACATGCGTTACCGCGGGGATATATTTTTTCTTTTCCTCTCTTACCTTTGCAGTAAACAACATATAGGGGTTTTCACTCTCAAGCTCAAAATATTCCTTTGCCTTCTCCCAAAGCACAGTAGGCGCAAATGGCCTAAACGGCTCACGCCTTTTTACTTCAAGATTTATTTTTTTGTGCATACGCATATCTCTGGGATCCGCTAAAATAGAACGGTTTCCTAGTGCCCGCGGCCCAAACTCCATTTTCCCCTGAAACCACCCGATTATCTTAGCATTAGCAATTAATTCCGCAGCAACCTTAGGGATGTCTTCATAGGATACCCTTTTGTAAGCTATGTTTTCATTCTTTAAAAAACTCTCAATATATTCATCGCTATACGCAGGACCCAATAAACTTCCGGACATGGTATCTTTATTTAAATCAACATCGCGCTCATTGTTAAGAATTCTATACCAAGCTAATAAGGCTGCGCCAATGCTAGCGCCTGCGGCTGTAGCTGCCGGCTGAATCCAAATATGCTTAAACAACCCTTGCTCTAAGATCCTGGCATTAATTAGGCAATTTAACGCCATATCCCCAGATAAACAAAGATTCTCATACTTATGTATTTTATATAGATACTCGGCAACCTTTAAGGCCTCTTCTTCTACTGCTACCTGTAAAGAAGCCGCAATATCCATATGTAACTGCGTTATTTCTTTATCAGGCGATTGCTTAAGCTTAGGCAAAAATGCCATACTCTTCTCACTGTGCTTTTGAATAATATCTTTGTACTTTGGCTTACCATAAGCAGCCAAACCCATTACTTTAAATTCATCCCCGTATTTATTAAATCCCAAATAGCGCGTAATCAAAGAATATGTTAAACCCAAAGAGGATTTAAAAACATTATCCTTGAGTGAATTTATCTTATCCCTTTCCCCTTTTCCCAAAACAACTCCCACATCGCTGCCATTAACCAAAATTACTGCTTCTTTAAAAGGCGAAGGATAATATGCCGAAGCCAGATATGAATCTCCCTGGCTAAAAAATTTTATCCTATGGCTTAAACCTAAATTCAGGGTAAGCTTAAATTTAGACTTTAGGTTATCTGCATAAAAAGCTAAGCAATCAATATCGCTTAATTTAATTCCGGAATGAGTAAGGCAGTAATTAATAGCTTGAAAGGGAAATCGCGGGTCATATTTCTTACGGCTAAAACGTTCTTCCTGCGCAGCAGCGCTAATCTCGCCGTCGCGCACCAAGGATGCCGCGCTATCGTGATAAAAACAGGAAATACCAAGAATATTCATTAATTTTAAATCGTGGCCGTTTGTCTGCGATAGGCAAGGATATCTACTTTAACTAACTAATATGGATTTTTCCTGCTCCTAAATAAATTATAATAACCCGAAAGCTTGGCCCAAAAACTAAAAGAATTAGTCGTATCGGAATTAGTTACTTTAATTCTTTTAAGTTCATATACATCACTGTTAAATCTCGCAAACCCGCGATTTGTCGTGCAGGCGCCTTTATAACCCGCATCTATCACAACTTCTTTTGCTCTTTTATTAAATCCGCCAAAGGGATAACAAAAATAATCCGCAGTTACGCCAATTTTTTGCTCGATTGCTTTTTTTGAGCCCGCTATCTCCTCTATTAAAACTTTATCATCCTTTACATCTCCAAGATACAAATGCGTTCTGGTATGCCCGCCAAAAGATATCCTGTCTTTAGACATAACCCTGACCTCATCCCAACTTAAATACTCCTTTTCGGTGCCTATAAGGTCAGTTATAAGAAATATAGTGGCAGGAAAACCAAATTTCTTCAAAACAGGATAAGCATATTCAAAATTATCCCGATACCCATCATCAAAAGTAATCACCACCTTATTTCTCTTGAGGCGCCTTTTATCTTTTATGCTTTTAACCAACTCATCCAAGGTTATCACCTCAAAACCTTTTTTCTTAATATATTCCATCTGCCTATTGAAATTCTCGGGACTAACAAAGGAGCCGCTCTTTTCATAACCAAAATCATGATACACCAAAATAGGGGAAGTATACCTTGGAGAAAGCCAGAAAAAATAAAAAGCTCCCAATAAAATAATTCCTGCAAATAATGATAAAAATACCTTCCTCATAGGCCCTTCTTGCCCCCGCTGCTTCGCTTAGCGAATCAATTAAGTGTTGTGTCCCCGGAATACACCCCGGAATACCTGTTCCTAATACTCCCCATTAGTCAAGATACCCTCTTTGATTTAATTCGTTCATATTATCAATCCTTCTCTAACTAAAACGAAATCTAAATATTCTGATTGCCGCCCAGATACCGTCTTTAATCCTGATCTTTTTACCTTCGTGATATGTGCGCGGATTGTATGATACAGGAACTTCCGCTATGCGCATCTTCTTCCTGATAGCCTTTACCAGTATTTCAATTTCAATATCAAAACTTTTTGAGTCAAGCGATAACACAAGTAAATCTGCCTTGCGCATAAGCTTATAGCAGGTAAAGCAATCGTTTAACTTAACGCCGAATAGCATATTCATCAATCCGGTCAAAAGCCTATTCCCCACCTTAGGAATCTTCATCCCATGATAACCTTCGGTAAACCGCGCCCCTAAGATCAGGTCCCCGTCCCCTCTTTGGATAGCATCCATTAACTTAATGTAATCCGCCGGATCATATTCAAAATCCGCGTCCTGCACAATCACATACTCTCCGGTTGCCTGCGAAATCCCTGTTAGAACTGCCGCGCCTTTCCCTCGGTTACTACTATGATGTATAACTTTCAAATTAGGATATTGCAATCCCCTAAGCACTTTGTCCGTACCATCATTAGAACTATCATCAACAACGATAATCTCTTTATCAACCGCTACGGCATTAACCTTATCGATTACGCCTGCTATATATTTTGCTTCATTATAAACCGGGACAATTACGGAAAGTAAAGGCATCTTTTATCCTATTCTTTTTTGTTTATTGAATGCGTATAGCGCATCTCTTTTTCATCCCAAACAATGTTTAACTTAATCGGCAATGATTTAATGTTATTTTTACACGGAGAATCACCTAATAAAACAAATTTTATTGCCTCTTCGTCAAATTTCCCCTTTTCAGGCATGGTTAATTGTAAATCCGGGCAAGATTTGCCTTGAGTTAACAGTTGGATCTCTCCTCTTAATCCTTTTAACAATTTATAGCTTGGCCCATACTGGCACCAATGCCCTCCTGCCCCATCAAGGAAACGCAATACCGTAACCGTAAGCGCAACGGTTGCAATAATAGAAATAACCGTGCCAATCCTAACTATTCTGTATTTCCAGAATTTCCATGCTCCGAAAGCGGTTATAATCGCATGGCAAGGGAAAAGCACAATGAGATAATGGAGAGGGGTACGTACTCTGAAAACAAGATAACCCAGGGTTATCACTACCACAAGAAAACCTGATATCTGGAAAGGTAAAGGTTCTGTATCGCTGTCTTTCTTGAAAAGATTCCTCTCTCTTACAAGAAATTTGACGTAAGAAAATAAGCCAAGAAAAAATAAAACCGGAATTATAAACGTGAATACATATAGAATTAAACCAAAAACTCCTAAGGAGTGATTCAAAACCTTCAAAAAATCTTGTCTAAATAATTTTCTAAAGAAATCAAACGAAGAAAACCATATCTGCGAACGAAAAATGTTCCAGGGGATTTCATTGCGTCCCAGAGCGTGGGCAAATACCCTCTTTAATTCTCCCTCCCCGAATAGATGGTAAAGATAAGGCAAAAATATGAATAAAAGCAGGGCGCTAACCAGAATGAGATGCTTCTTCTTAATCACCGTTTTATATTTAAAACCCAAGGCCAAAATTGCCGGGAACAGGAAAAATCCTGACATATGTATCTGTGAGACTATGCCCGCAAGCAGAGTTAAGATTACAAAATATAGCGGAATTTCCTTCTTTATAAATTTATAAAAACAAAAATGGAATAAAATCATAAATAACGGCAAAGTGCACTGGGCCCAAATATTGCTGGAATACATGGTAAAGGCGGGTGAAAAGGCCAACAATGTGCCTGATAAAAACGCATATCCCGCAGGCAAAAATAAATAAAAATAACGCAGCGCCACAGCTAATGCTAAAAGATTTAGAACGGTAAAAAACGCGGTTAAAAAATAGGGGTTGTTGGAAAAATAAGTGAGTATCCCCATAAGATAAATAAAAAACGGTGGGTTATCAAACTTTACCCCGGAGTTCATTCCGTGCGTAATTAAGAGGTGATGCGCCCGAGCGTCATTACCCAATACAATAGCGCCGGACTGGTCATTGTTGAATTCAAAGAATGATAAATGATAAAAACGTAAAATCAAAGCTATGGTGAAAATGATGATAAGATAAAAAAATAATAAAGTTGGCCGCTTATCTTTCATAAAACAGTTATCGCGCACACCTAACCTCCTATATTGACCCCCCCAACAACAAAGAGCCAGCCTTAACTTAAAAACCCCAAAATTCCTTCTTTCATTTGTACTTTCTTAGCCTATCCGTGCTTAATACCTATTGCGCAACATGTTAATAAACCTTCCTAGTTTTTTGCGGGTTTTCCGGAAAGATCTCCTAATAGAATTCATATTCTCTTTATTTTCTTTTAAAGCGTAATCCCAAAAGTATTTGGAATGAAACGGCAGCCTTATTCCGCTGTTGTTAATTCTTTTCCGCCACCTATTCAATGTTTTTAGGCTATTTTCCTTAGTATAGTAATAAACCGAATCAGTTTTAATCCAAACTTTTTCGTCAAATTCATCATTTTTAACCAATTCCCAATAGATCTTTGTCCCTGGTAGGATATAAAGCATCGATGTCCCGGGCCCATGCGTCGACGTGATATTTTTATTTAAATAATCTATTGTTTCTTTGATTGTTTCTTCAGTTTCTCCTGGGGTACCTACGCAAAAAAATGCCGAAGTAGTCATTTTATCTGTAAATTTTGCGCATATATCAAAAACATTTTTTACCATCTCTCTGGTTATTTTCTTATTAATTTGACCCAAAATAGCCTCAGATAAACTCTCTACCCCCCAAGTTATATGCCGGCAACCAGAATCAGCCAATTTAGCTATCATCTCTTCATTTGCTGGGGTAACACGACACTGAATAGCATATTCAACTCCACTTTTCTTTAAAGTTTCTGCGATTTTAATTGTCCTGTCTATTCCCAAATTGAATGTGTCGTCATGAAAAAAAATACGTTTCGCGCCCATTTGCTTAACAAGCTCAACTTCCTCTCTAATTCTTTCCGGAGAATTCATGCGTACGTTCTGCCCCCAAAAAGAAGAAGTAGAGCAAAATGAGCAGTTAACTGGACAACCCCGAGAGGAAATTAAATATGCAATCTCCTTTTGTTTAATTTCTTCTGCAGCATAAGAATAATCCGGTAAAGGTAGTTCATCTAAATCTTTAACAAGGTCAGAAACCCTGTTTGCTATTATACCGCCACTTTTATCTTTATATACTAATCCACTAATCAAAGACAAATCGCTTCCGTTCTCAAGCGCACGGCACAACATAGGTAAAGATTTTTCTCCTTCGGACTGAATTATAAAATCTAAATCATTATAAAAATATTTAAAGGTTTGTTTATAAAGTGTAGAAGGGTGAACCCCGCCAAGAACAACATGGATATTCTTGTCAATCCGCTTGATATGTTTAAGTAATTTAAAGGCCCCCCAACGGTTAAAAGAATTAAAGGAAATACCAACTAAATCGGGCTTCTTAATCTTTATCGAAGATAAAAATGACTTAATGCTTTTATCAAATTTCCTTCCATTGTAGTTGTAAATATCAACTTCATGGTATTTATTCAAAGAGGCGGAAAGATACGCCAAACCCAATGGATAGCCTTTTAGATTTAATTCTGAAGTTGGAGAATAAACCAATGCAATTTTCATTATTCCTTAGATAGCTGCTAATTATCTTTGATTAAAACTTTATATA
>PEYI01000021.1:10638-11237 GCA_002774445.1 Candidatus Omnitrophica bacterium CG08_land_8_20_14_0_20_41_16
AAATTTGCTAGGGTCTTCTGACTCCCTATTAACAAAGAACGGAAGCGCCACAAACAAATATTCAATTCTCTCTCTTTTTAGATTTTTTCTCCAGGCCGTGAAATCCTTGATTTTCCGACTTAACCCATCAGGCTTATTATAAGGACTAGCTTCTTTTCCATTAACGGAAACATACTTTACATCATTTTTAAGGCTTGAACCAAATAAAGGATAAAATTCCTGCCGCCCTGTATAGGCAACACGCGCGCCGCTCCCTGTAACTTCATTGAGTTTTTGCCAACCCTTGGCTATATCCATCTGCCATACTTCTTTTTTGCTTAAAATCAGAGGGTAACGCACAAATTCTTCTTTATCATACTTAATGTTAAGATAACTTAAAAATAGTACCCCTAATATTAAAAAGGCTACCGCTGACTTATTAAAGATTTGGCTTTTGTAAAAAGCTATAAGTTGTTTTTTAAACAGAAGCAGAATAGCTAACAAGATAAATGACAACACAATAGAAATAATGAGTTCCTGCCGATGCGCCAATTCAGCAGCTGATGCCAAAATAGAGATAAAAGAAATAAAGTAGAAATATCTTTCACCATGTGGAATTA
>PEYI01000053.1 GCA_002774445.1 Candidatus Omnitrophica bacterium CG08_land_8_20_14_0_20_41_16
AGATTAAATCTCCGACGGAGAAATCTGTGTAATCTGCTTTTAGAATCTGTGTAATCATTAGTGAGTATTATAGGATGTCTTTTCTCTTATTGATTAAATCTTCCGTATTCCTATAAATAGTATCTATCTCTTCTTGGGTTAAGCCGGCATTAAGGCCGATTTGGTTTAATTGCGCGGGACTAATAATATCTTCCGGCGTATGGCTGTCGTTATTAAGGATTAGCCTTGCGCCGAATTTTCTTGCCTGCTTAATTACATGGTTGTTAGTATCGCAGTGGCCGCGGCGGCTGGTTACTTCTAAAAAAATGCCTTTTTCAGCGGCTAATTTAGTATCTGCGTCGTTAATCAGGCCCGGATGGGCAAGGATATCAATATCCGCCTTAAGCGCCATTTTATTGGTATCTTTAGTTACCGGCTCAACCGCAGTCTCTCCATGGGCAATAATAATTTTAATCTCATTTCTTCTGGCGTAATTAGCCAGGGGCTTAAATTGCTCCGGAGGCAGGTGGGTTAATTCTATTCCGGGTAAAACTTTTATAGATGAGCCCTTTGGCCACTTACGGCAAAACTCCACGATTGCCGTGGTAATAGATTTAATATTACTATAGTCAGCGTGGTCAGTGATGGCAATTGCCTTGTATCCTTTTGCCTGATAGCGCACTGCTACTTCCGAAGGGAGCAGGTCACCATCGCTTAAGAATGTGTGCGCGTGTAGGTTGTACATTGGCCAGTTGTTAGTTGTTAGTTGTCAGTTGTTAGTTTTTAGTGAATTAATTAATCCATGTAGCAATTTTCCTAATTCTTCAGCATTAGTTAGAAGTTTACCAGAATTTTCCTTTTCTAAAAATCCGAGTCTATCACATAATTTTAATATCGCTACTGTTTCATATTGAGAGCAAAGGGCAATATTTAAAAAGCGAAAAAATTCGCGCTTAGATTTACAAGCGGTTCCTTCTGCTATATTTAACAATATAGATGTTGAGGATCTTCTAATTTGAGATGTGATGCCAAAGATTTCTTCTTTAGGAAAACTTTTGCTTCTCTTTATATATTAATTCACAGAAGTCCATTGTTTTTTGCCAAACTATTAGTTTTTCAAAACCATACATATTTTTCTGTAACTAATAACTAACGACTAACAACTAAGAACTAAAATGCGCCTGGCAGGAGTTGAACCTGCTACCTAGGCCTTAGGAGAGCCTCGCTCTATCCAAATGAGCTACAGGCGCAAAGTAAATGTTTAATATTTTATCAAAGAAAAAATCGGATAACCCTTTAATTTATCCTTGCCTTTTAAATCTACCAGCTCAATTACAAAGGCAATTCCCATAACTTTGCCTTCTAATCCTTCTATTAATTCTGTTACTGCCTTTACAGTTCCTCCTGTAGCCAAGAGGTCATCTACGATAAGCACCTTATCGCCTTTTTCTATTGCATCGCAATGAATTTCTAAAGTATCTGTTCCATATTCTAGATTATAGGTTACGGAATTTGTTTTATAAGGGAGTTTGCCTTTTTTACGCACCGGGATAAATCCTACCCCTAATTTATACGCGATAGCCGCTCCAAAAATAAAACCGCGCGCCTCAACTGCCACTACCTTATCAATCTTTTTACCCTTATACTTTTGAACCAGCATATCAATAGATGTTTTAAATGCCTTTGGGTTTTGGATTAAAGTAGTGACATCTCTAAATAAAATCCCCGGCTTAGGAAAACCAGGGATGTTTCTAATATATTTCTCTAAATTCATCTATAGTTCTCCCTTGGCCCCTTCTATAAACTTACGTAACTTTCTTAAGGCTAACAGTTCTATCTGGCGGATTCTTTCTCTGGAGACCCCTAACTTTTTAGCTATTTCAGCTAAAGTTTGGGGTTTTTTATCTACTAAACCAAAACGCATATCCAAAATAGCCTTCTCCCTTTCGTTCATAATCTCTAAGAGGTTATCTACCCGTTCTTTATCCAATAAGTGTTCAATTGAGCTATCCGGTTGTATCGCGGCATCATCTTTTATTAAGTCAGAGATTTTGCCTTCGCTATCCTCGCCTATCGGTGAATCAAGCGATGAGGTAGAAGTAGACATTGAGAAGTTTATATGCGCTATTTTATCTTTAGGGATCTTTAATTTCTTGGCGATCTCTAGATCCGAGGGGGCGCGTTTTAATTTCTGGAATAGCCGCTCTTTATTCTTGCGCCATTTGGTAATCAAATCGTTCATGTAAATCGGGATACGGATCATCTTGCCTTGTTCGGATAATGAGCGGGTAATCCCTTGCTTTATCCACCAGGCAGCATAAGTTGAAAAACGGAAGCCTTTTTGGGATTTAAATTTATCTACCGCCTTCATCAGTCCCAAGTTGCCTTCTTCTATTAAATCCAGAAAAGGTATGCCTAGGCGCGTATATCTTTTAGCAATATTAATTACCAAGCGCAGGTTTGATTGGATCATCTTCTTGCGCGCCTGCTCATTCCCTTTTTTAATACTCCGGTTTAAGGACTTTTCTTCTTCTGCCGTAAGCAAGGGGAATTTCCGGATTTCTTTTAGGTAAGTTTTTAAGGCTTCCATCTTGTCCTTTGTTGGTAGCTTTTAGCGGAGGTTTAAACCTCCGCTACTGTGACCTTATTTTTTCTTCTCTTTCAGCACTGCCTGCGCAGCTGCCAGGTTCGCGATAGGCACGCGGAACGGCGAACAGCTTACGTAGTCCATCCCTGTCTTATGACAGAACTCCACAGATTTAGGCTCTCCGCCATGCTCTCCGCAGATACCAATCTCTAAGCCCTTACGGCCTTTTCTGCCGCGTTCAATGCCAATTTGGATTAACTGGCCGATGCCTTCCTGATCAATGCTTTGGAACGGGTCTTCAGGCAAAATGCCTTTTTTTAGGTAATCCGGCAAAAATCCTCCGATATCATCGCGCGAGAAACCAAAGCCCATCTGGGTCAGGTCATTGGTCCCAAATGAGAAAAATTCAGCTACTTTCGCTAATTTATCCGCGACTAATGCCGCGCGTGGAATTTCAATCATAGTCCCGAACATTGACTTAATTTTCTTTATCCCGTATTTCTTCAGGGTCTCCGCGTAAATTTGTTTGTAGAGCGTTAACTGATCATCTAATTCTTTTACATCGCAGACAACCGGGATCATAATTTCGGGCCGAGGTTTTTTGCCCTCTTTAATTAATTCCGCGGCTGCCTCAAATATAGCGCGAATCTGCATTGCGCTTACCTCAGGATAAGTTATTCCTAAGCGCACGCCGCGATGGCCCATCATCGGGTTTGACTCATGCAGGTTTTCTGCGCGTTTATATAACTCTTCCATGGTTATGTTTAAGTCACGAGCCAGTTGTTCCAACTTCACCTGCTCGCGAGGGACGAATTCATGAAGCGGAGGATCAAGCAAACGCACAACTACCGGGTAACCATCCATAGCTAGTAATGCCCCCTTGATATCTTCCTTTACATAGGGAAATAACTCCGCGATAGCTTTTTTTCTTTCCTCTAATGTTTTAGAGACAATCATTTTGCGCAAGATAAACAAAGGTTTATCCGCGCCTTTACCGTAAAACATATGCTCGGTTCTGAATAGCCCAATGCCTTCAGCGCCAAACTGGCGCGCCTTAGCCGCGTCTTCCGGGGTATCGGCATTAGTGCGGATGCCGAGCTTCTTAATCGAGCCGCAGATTTTTAAGAAATCCATGAGGATTGTATTTTCTTCTGTGGTATCCATCATCGGCAATTGCCCGGAGTAAAAAGTGCCTTTTGTGCCGTTTAAGGTGAGCCAGTCACCTTCTTTTAAGATTGTGTTATCAACGCGCAATTGTTTATTTTCAAGGTTCGTTTCAATATGTATCGCGCTGCAGCCGACAATACAGCATTTGCCCCAGCCGCGGGCAACTAGTGCCGCGTGGGAATTTGAAACCAATAGAGGCGTGTACATTTTTGTAAAAACTATAAAGTTTTTATCCATCTTATTCTTAGAGTCAACTTCAAAGTTATATACAAAAGCTCTTTCGTTTTTTCCTTTATTGGCTTTAACTACCCTGAGCATCCTCAGGTCAGACAATAATATCGATTCAAGTTTTTGCCTGTATCCATCTTTACACAAAGGAAGAATATCTCTCTTTATTTTTTTGCCGTCAAAGAGCCAGTTTCCTTTTATGGCTGCTTTAATCCTGCCCATATAATTTACTTCTTCTGCTATATGCGAAAATAACTGCTTGATTGAAAATAATTTTACTCCATGAATCTTTTCCCTTATAGTGCCTTTAACCCTTTTTGTATATCTAAGTATATCGTCCAACCTTTCCATAATCTGTATATTGTAGATATTCCTGTTTACTGAAACCTGTGGTGATATGTCCAGTTTTAGGCACGTTGTTATAATTCCCTGACAAAGATTCTCCTTTGAAACATATATCTGTATCCTGTTGTTAAAGAATGTTCCATCCCCGTCAATAACCCCTGCCAGGAAACTTAATACCGATTCTTCATTCAAACCAAATACCCAAGGCACAATACTTTCATATATCCTGGTTAAAGTTATTGCGGGTTCCATCTTGTGGCATATAAGATCTAATGCCTCGCCATGCATATGCCTATCTCTTATATAACTATCGGAAATCTTGGTTCTTCTTGACATATGTTTATTAAAAATCTCTTCAAAGTATAAACTCACAGTTTCTATAAGCTCTTTTTTTTCTTCAGTTTCCTTTTGGGTAAATGTTACGCTTCCTTTTGTTCTTTTAAGATTTATATAGCCATCTGTAAATATACAACCAGCCAGATAAGCAAGTTTTTCATTTTTTATTTGTGTTTCTGAAAATGGTAATCTGTTAACTGCACATACAAACTCATTGCTGTTCAAAATACTAGAAATGGGTTTTTTGACTAATTCCATATTTTCAAATGTAAGCATTTTGTGGTCAGGAGTTATTTTTATAATATTTCTTTCAGAATGGCCTGTCTGTGAAACTGAAACAGAGATAACATCTGAAATCCTTTTACCGGCTGCTAGTATATTTTTCCATACTGTTTTCATGATTTTTGTATCAAAAGAAAGTATCTTGAATTTTTCTCCATCTTCAATTCTTTGAAAAAGATCAGCGGCTTTAAGGAAACCTTTATTTGTTAAGAGCAATGAGCTGCCTTCTATACATGTCATTCCACCCCGGGCAGTCAGAATTGCCTGAGCCGCGCGCATACCTTCAACATCTTCGGGGCTTGTCTCTTCGCGCACAAGAATTACTTTTTTGCCTTCTCTTGCCCATGCTACGGCATCATTGGCGGTAAATACAATCTGTCCGTAAGCGCCACCCGGCCCGGCAGGCAAACCTTTTGCCAACGGCTTGGTTATTGCCTCTGCCTTAGGGTCAATAATCGGATGCAGGAGTTCATCTAATTGAGCAGGAGTAACGCGCATTACCGCCTCTTCTTTCTTGATAAGCCCTTCTTTAATCATATTGATGGCCATGCGCACTGCTGCCGGACCATTGCGTTTTCCCACCCGGCACTGCAGCATAAAGAGCCTGCCTTTTTCAATAGTAAACTCAATATCCTGCATATCGCGGTAGTGTTTCTCTAAGCGCTTCTGGTAATTATAAAGTTCCTGATAAATCTTAGGCATGGCCTTTTGGAGAGTAACTAATTCTTTATTATCCGCTGACTGGGATAATGTGTTTAGAGGCGCAGGCGTGCGGATTCCCGCGACAACGTCCTCGCCTTGGGCGTTAATCAGATACTCACCGTAAAAATGCGGGTCGCCGTTTCCGGGATTGCGGGTGAAGGCAACGCCGGTCGCGGAATCATTACCCATGTTACCAAAGACCATGGTTTGCACAGTAACTGCAGTGCCCCATTCATCAGGAATACCTTCTATTCGCCTATAGCTAACCGCGCGTTTTCCGTTCCAGGAAGCAAATACTGCGCCTATGGCGCCCCAAAGCTGCTGCATCGCTTCATCGGGAAATTCCTTTCCTAATACCTCTTTAACCCTTACTTTGAATTTGGCGCAAAGGTCCTTTAGGTCAGCGGCAGTTAAATCCGTGTCGGCTTTTAATCCTTTTTTATTCTTAATTTCATCCATAATCCGCTCCAGCTGCTTGCGGATACCCATATCTTCTTTGGGTTCAATTCCGGTTGCTTTTTCCATAACTACGTCGGAGTACATCATAATCAGCCTTCGGTAAGCATCATAGACAAAACGTTCATTGCCGCCTGCCTGTTTGATCAAACCGGGAATGGTTTTTTCAGTAAGCCCCACGTTTAAGACAGTCTCCATCATTCCGGGCATGGATTTTCGCGCGCCGGAACGCACAGATACTAATAAAGGATTGGCCGGGTCACCGAATTTTCTGTCCATAAGTTTTTCAACAAGAGTCAGTGCTTTATTTACCTGACTTTCAAGTTCCTTAGGATAAGTACGTTTGTTATTATAATAATAATCGCAGGCATCCGTAGTCAGGGTAAATCCCGGAGGCACGGGAAGTTTTAAATCTTTATGCCCTGCCATCTCCGCGAGGTTTGCTCCTTTGCCGCCTAAGAGATTTTTCATGCTTTCGTTTCCGTCTGCCTTGCCTCCGCCGAAGCTGTAAACATATTTTTTGCTGCTCATTTCCTTTAAACCCGTCCTTTCATTTAGGTTGAGTAGCCCAGGTTTAAGCCTGTGCTACTGTTTGGTTTGAACTTTAGATAGTTAACTTTGTGTTTAGGTATTCCTTTAACTTATCAATTCCAATCCGCTCCTGCAGCATTGTATCTCTGTCTCGCACCGTAACCTGCTTATCTTCCAAAGATTGGACATCGACCGTAACACAGAAAAGTGTCCCTACTTCGTCCTGCCGGCGATAAAGCTTGCCGATTGCGCCGGTGTCATCATATACACAAATAAAATTTTTCTTTAAGCCGCCGGCGATTTTTTTAGCCAGCCCTACGATCTCCGGACGGTTCCTTAAAAGCGGGAAAACCGCTACTTTTACAGGCGCCAGGTCCTTATTTATCTTTAGGACCACGCGTATATCATCCCTGACCTTCTCTTCATAGTAGGCATCTACCAAAAAAGCCAGGGTTGCCCTGTCCACTCCCCCTGAAGGTTCAATAACATAAGGATAGAACCTTTCTTTTGTGCTATCATCAAAATATCTTAAATCCTTCCCGCTATATTGCGCGTGCTGTTTTAAGTCAAAATTCGTTCGGTTGGCTATACCTTCTAGTTCGCTCCAACCGAACGAAAATTTATATTCTATATCGGTGCAAGCTAAGGCATAATGCGCAAGTTCATCTTTACCATGCGGCCTTAACCTCAAATTTTCCTTTGAGATACCCAAATTCAGATACCACTGATAGCGCGTCTCAACCCACTCCTTATATGCTTTCTCCGCGTCATCCGGCTTAACAAAGTATTCAATCTCCATTTGTTCAAATTCACGGGTGCGGAAGGTAAAATTCCCCGGGGTAATTTCATTGCGGAATGCCTTTCCGATTTGCGCCAGCCCAAAAGGAAGCTTGGAATGCCTAGAGTCAAGTATGTTTAAGAAATTGACAAACATACCCTGGGCAGTTTCCGGGCGAAGGTAAATTACACTCTCTTTATCTTCTACCGCGCCATAATTAGTTTCAAACATTAAATTGAAAGCCCGCTCTTCAGTCAATTGACCGCCGCATTCGGGGCATTTATTTTTATCTTTAAGGTCAGATGCCTTAAAACGCAGCTTACAGGATTTACAATCACTCTTTAAGTCAAAGAAATTCTTTACATGCCCTGAAGCCTCCCAGACTTTGGGATGCATAAGAATAGCCGCGTCCATCCCCAGGATATCATCGCGCTCGTAGACATTAGCCTTCCACCAGGCGCGTTTTAGGTTATTCTTAAGCTCAACGCCATAAGGCCCGTAATCCCAGCTATTGCTTAGGCCTCCATAGATATCCGAAGACTGAAATATAAAACCCCGGCGTTTGCACAAAGAAACAACTCTTTCCATTGAATCCATTTTTAATAGTTCCCCTTTGAATACCATTCATATGACTCTCCGTCAATAATCCCCTGTTCAAACAATTGCTTGATTGATTCTGCGAAAGTCCTCATTTTATAAGAAGCCCCGGTTTGGATAATGTTGTTAAGCTGGGTTAACTCATCATTACGGATGATCCTTTTTACCGCGTCGTTGGCAATCAGTATTTCAGTAGCCAGTATCCTTCCTTTTTTATCGCTGCGCGGTAACAATAACTGCGTAACAATTCCCCTTAGGCAGTGTGAAAACTGGATAAGGATCTGTTTCTTATTTTCAGACGGGAAGATGTTCATAAACCTGTCAATAGCCTGTATTGTATCCGGGGCGTGGAATGAAGCGATAACCAGGTATCCGGCCTCAGCCGCTATTAACGCCGTCTTAGCTGTCTCCGCGTCATCCAGTTCTCCAATCACGACAACATTGGGGTCCTGGCGCAGGCTGCTTTTTAAGGCTTCGGAGAAAGATTTTGTATCCGTGCCGATTTCTCTCTGTTTTATAATGCACTCCTTATTGATATGCATGTATTCTATCGGCCGCTCTAAGGTAATGATGACAGCCTTTCTTTCCTGGTTTATTAATTCTACCATCGTGTCAATGGTAGTAGATTTACCTGAGCCGGTGGGGCCGGTAATAAGCACCAAACCGTCTTTTTGCCGGGCAAGACTCTTGACTACTTCCGGGATATTAAGTTCTTCAAAAGAAGCGGCCTTTGAATTAATAAGCCTTAAAGTCGCCTCAACAAAACCTTTTTGTTGGTGCACATTTATCCTAAAACGGTTTTCGTTATTGTATTGAAACCCGAAATCAACGTCTTTCTGTTTTTCAAACGTCTCGATTTGTTGTTTACTCATCAGGCTGTAAATCATCTTGGAAATATCGTCAGGGTTGAATATCTCGGTACCTAAGTTCTCAAGCTCTCCGTTCACGCGTAATACCGCCGGCTGATTGGCGAGTAAATGCAAGTCCGAAGCAGACCTTTTTATCGTCGTTTCAAGGAGACCGTTAACATCGCAACGGTCGATCAGTTGTTTAATCGTCTCTTTATCCTTTTCCGAAATAGCCAAGTAAGTTGTTCCGATGCCAAATGCCTTCCCGTCATCTATTAACGCCACCCTTTCCACTTTTATTACGCAATTAATTGTTATGTTGCTTTTAGGCAAGGTAAATTTGCAGTTTAATTCCGTTTGTAAATTTAATGGTTCATTGTTTTCAAAATAAAGGCCGCTGGAGCTTATATTCCGGGCAAGGTAAGTTTTATTGGTTACGGTTTTTGTTTGAGGGTCTATTATCCCGCAAGTCAAGGGAATGGCGTAGTATATTCTACGTTTTTCCCTGCGGTCCGAACTTCTATTTTTAGCCATTTTTCCTCTCCTTTCTAATGTATCTTAAGGCCTTTATTTTTAGCATATTTTGGAATAAAAATCAAGCATATTTAGGGGCGGCGCGAGAAAAATAGTCGCTGTCCCTATTTAATGAACGCTTTCCCCTACTTATTTAATGTCGAAATAATCGCGAATACTTCTTTTAATTCTAATCTGGTACCTTTATCTCCTTTATCTCTAACATAAACCTTAAAGAAATCTCCGGAATCCATAACTATATCGCAATCAAAATAATATTCTTTATCAAAAAGATTGTAGCTTATAAAGCCCCTCCTGCCAGGCATGACAAAGGAGGCCATAACTACCTTGTTTTGATCCCCTATATCAGGAGTAAAAATACTTTTTAATATCACGAAAAACGCATCCGCGATATTTTTTATTCCGTCAATCCGGGCGAAAGCCAACTGTTTTATAAAATCATAGTTATTGTTTATGCCTATTTTCTTAACTTGAGGGAATAATTTGGTAAAATATCCCGGCTCCTGGTGAAATGCGTAAAGGACAGATTCCTTATGCCTGTTTAATCTTTTTTTATAGTATAGCTTCTTCTCTAGTTCTTGTATTACGGCAAAACCTTTTGGCGCGGCAATTGATAATTTGGAGAATTTGTAAGGAATAAGTGTTGAGGTATAATCTTTGTCTATCTGCGGGTTAATTATTTCTTGGGTAGGCATTTTACAGAGGATGGGAATTTTAGAGCAGCTGCCAATACCGGTTTCAATATAAGCCGTTAGGATCTTCGGCCCGCTAAAAGCTGCTGTAAAAACAATAGCCAGCGCAAAAAGGATAATTAAGGGTATAAATTTAGCCGGGTTCTTTTTCATATCTTTTTTAGTTCTTCTTCCTTTATCCTAAAGCTGTGTTCCGGGCCGGGGAATTTTTCTTGGATAACATCATTTTTATATTCTGCTATTGCCTTTAAGATTACTGCCGACAAATTAATGTATTTTTTTACGAACTTAGGCGTATAGCGCTCAAAAAGCCCGAGCATATCATTGATTACCAAGACCTGCCCGTCGCAATGGGCCCCCGCGCCGATACCAATGGTTGGGATCTTTAAATTTTGTGTAATTATTTCGGCGAGCTTATCCGGGACGCATTCCAAGACTATTGAAAAACAGCCAAGTTTTTCTAAATCGCGGGCTTCCTGAATAAGCCTTCTGGCGGCCTCGGCATCTCTGCCCTGCACTTTAAAACCGCCTATTTTATCCACGGTTTGAGGTGTTAAACCTATATGCCCCATCATCGGAATTCCTGCCTTGATTATTTTTTCAGTTACCTCCAAGCAGCGATCAAACCACTCTAATTTTACCGCGTCGCACTTAGCTTCGTCAATAAATCTTCTGGCGTTTTTGACGCATCCTTCGAGATTTACCCTGTTAGAGACAGGCTGCCGCAGGCAGCCGTCAGACACCTGCGGTGTCTTATCTCTAACAGGGTTAACCTGATAAGAATCATAAGGCATGTCTCCTATTACCAGCGCGTTTTTTACCGCGCGCGTAACTGCCTTTGAGTGATGCAGCATCTCAGGCATCCCGACTTTAGTGGTAGAATCCAGCCCCAAGACGACATTAGCCAAAGAATCGCCCACTAAGATCATATCAATGCCGCTTGCATCAACTAATGACGCAAGCGGATAATCATAGGCAGTAAGCATGGTAATCTTACGTTTATTCTTTAGCGCCAAAATATCCTTAACCGCCATTTTCATTTTAACCTCCTGGTATAATCTTCAGGTATAATTATGGATTATACCTGATTAGTAGAGTAGAGCAGTGGCGCACAGCCGAATTGTGTTTCCACCGCCCCCTCA
>PEYI01000008.1 GCA_002774445.1 Candidatus Omnitrophica bacterium CG08_land_8_20_14_0_20_41_16
CTAAAGGCCAAAATCCTTGATAGTAAATATAGCTTCTAATTTTAAGCCAAATTTTTGGAGATTATCTTTAGCGCCCTCGCACCTGTCCACTATCACTATGGCGGTATCGGACAAAACGCCTATTTTATCCAAGGCCTGTTTTGCCTCAATTAAGGCCTTACCGGTAGTCGCTACATCGTCAATTAAAATGGCCCTGCTTCCTTTTCTTAATTCAGGGCCTTCAATCTGGCGCTGGGTGCCGTGTCCCTTAACAGCTTTTCTGACGATGAAAGTCTTGATAGGGATTCTCTTTATATGGCTCAACGCTGCAATGGCGCCTACTATCGGGTCTGCTCCCAAAGTTGGGCCGCCGATAGCATCTATACTCTTTTCTTTGAATTGCTCCAAGATAATATTGGCTACTAACCAAGCGCCTTCAGGAGTCAGGGTGATTACCCGGCCGTCTAAATAATAACTACTCTTCTTGCCGCTTGAGAGGATAAACTTCCCCTTCTTCAGCGCCTCTTTATTAAGTAAAGCAAGGAGCTGCGCCTTTAACTCTTTTAATCCGGTATCTTGCATAGTGCTTTTATTCTACTATCCAAAACAACCTCTGTCAATATAATAGGTATCCCGCGAGGATTGACAAAAACCAGATTAGTTGTTATCATACCATTATGCTGCGGCGAATGTTGCGGAGTTTAAGGGATATTATTTATCCTAAAACCTGTCTATCCTGCAAAACTAAAATTAGCGCAACAACGGGTGAAGAATTAATATGCCGGAAGTGCTACTCAGAGATAAAGAGAAATTTGCCGCCTTTTTGCTCTTCATGCGGCAGGCATCTTGAAAAAAATAATCTGAATAAGAATATCTGTCCCGCGTGCATAAAAAAGAGGCTCAATTTTGACCGGGCGTTCTCCCCCTGCGTTTACGATGGAGTGATTAAGAAACTGATCCATGAATTTAAATATAAAGGTAAAGATAATTTAGGCGCGGCCTTAAGCAAAATAATGATTGATTTCATCAAAGAATATAACCTCCCTATAAGTTACCTTGATTTCATCATCCCTATGCCGCTTCATAAAACAAGGCTGCGCGAAAGAGAATTTAATCAAGCGGAAATCTTAGGTATACATATCGCAAAAGAATTTAAGAAAGATTTAGTTAGCGGCGCGCTTATGCGCCATCGCCAAACCAAAACGCAAACCGAGCTTAAAAATAACGAGCGCTTTTTAAATGTCGCGGATAGCTTTTCAATAACTAACCCCGCGAACCTAAAGGGGAAAAATCTCCTCTTAATTGACGATGTGCTCACGACAGGAGCAACTTCTTCTGAAGCTGCCCTGACTCTAAAAAAAGCAGGCGCGCATGCTGTATTTGTCTTAACTTTAGCAAATTAAGAGGTCTCCGAGTAAATATAGCAGGAGACCTCTGATTACACAGATTTTTAAAAAAGATTACACAGATTTGGCGACAATCTTTAATCTGTGTAATCTATGCTTTTTAATCTGCGTAATCATAAAATTTTAGTTATTAAAACAGTATGAAAATTTTACGCAATTATTTATTAAAGGAATTTATCGGGCCCTTCTTCCTGACCTTATGCGTCTTAAGCTTTACTATGGTCATAGTAGGAAATTTAAAAAAGATAGCTGACTTGGTTATAAATAAAGGAGTAGATTTATTCAGCGTCGTAAAGATTTTTATCCTCCTAACCCCCTATATCGTAACTTATGCCCTGCCTATTTCTATACTTACGGCTGTGCTTATCTCTTTAGGCAGGCTCTCCAGCGATAACGAAATAATCGCCATAAGGACAAGCGGGATAAATCTTTTTAAACTTATACTTCCCATAATAACAGTGGGCTTAATCTTAAGCCTAAGCCTGGTGGTATTTAATGACCGTGCTGCCTCATACGCACACTACGCATATCGCAAAACTCTTATTGAAATAGGTATTAAAAATCCCACCGCCGCCTTTGAAGAAGGGGTATTCATAAATTCATTTCAGAGATATGTCCTATTTATCTACAAAGTAGACCAGAAAAAAAACAGGTTGATTAACGTGCGTATCTACGAACCACAGGGAGATGATAAACCCACGCGTACTATCATAGCCAAAAGCGGCGAATTTGTCGCCATACCTGGAAAGAACGCGATAAAATTAAAACTCATGGACGGCACTTCTGATGAGCCTGACCCAAACAACCCCGCTAACTTCTATAAACTTATTTTTAGGACATATTTTATGAACCTAAACCTCGCTGACGACAGAGGTGAAGGAAAGGTTGAGAAAAAATATAAAGAAATGACTATGGAGGAATTAGGCAAAGAAATCAGCAAGCTAAGAAAAGAGAACATAAACCCCGCGCCCTTAATCGTTCAAATACACGAAAAACTTGCCTTGGCCTTTTCCTGCCTTATATTTATACTTATGGGGGCGCCGCTCGCCATTATTACCCGGCGCAGAGAAAAATCCATTAACATCGGAATTGCCACACTTATTATCGTAACATACTATCCCTTATTTATCGGATGCGAGGCGCTGGGCATACAAGGCTATCTTAACCCCGGCCTGGCGATGTGGATACCCAATATAATCTTCGGGACGCTGGGGACAATTTTAACCTTTAAACTATGCGTATCTTAGACCGCTATATATTAAAATCGGTAATTGGGATATTCCTTTCCTGCATCTTCTTCTTCCTCTTCCTCTATGTCATTATCGATGTTTTATCGCACTTAGACGATATATTAAAACAACAGACACATTTGACAATCCTAATCCAGTATTATCTCTCTTACATCCCGATTATGTTTGTCCAGATAGCGCCGTTTTCCTGCCTCTTAAGCACGATTTACACCTTTAGCAAACTAAACCACAATAACGAAATTATTGCCATGCGCGCCTCAGGCTTAAGCATATTCTATATTACAAAAACAGTCCTGGTTTTTGGCGCAATAATAAGCCTGCTTGTATTTTGGGTTAATGACCGTTTCGTTCCTCAATCTATAAGCATAACTCAAAAGATAAAAACTCAGATTGAACAAGGAGAAAAAAAGAAAAGCGATGGGAAAGAGAAAGTTATTAATAATCTAACTATGTATGGGCTAAGAAACCGGCTCTTCTTCATCAATAAATTCTATCCCGCCACTAATACTATGGAGGGTATAACCATACTTGAACAGGATGAACAACAAAACCTGACCAAGAAGATTGTCGCCAATAAGGGAGTTTATGAAGACAGGCTCTGGAAATTTTATCATTCCATTACCTATAATTTTAACTTGAATGGCCAGATTATTGAAGAGCCGCTTTATCTGAAAGAAGAAATAATGACAATACCGGAAGGGCCGAAGGATTTTCTCGACCAGAGGCAGCTCCCGGAATCAATGACCATAGCTCAGTTAGATACCTACATCTGGAAACTCTCCAAGAGCGGGGCTACCAATGTAATAAGGAATCTAAAGATAGACCTTTACCAGAAGTTTACATCACCCTTTATAAGCCTGATTATTATCTTGCTGGGGATACCTTTTTCATTGATGCTGCACAAAAGGGCTACGGGCTTATCATCCATTGGCATCTCAATTATAGTGGGATTTTTATATTATATACTGGATGCGATATGCATTGCCATAGGCCGCGGAGGGGTTTTGTCACCGTTCGTAGCCGCTTCGTTAAGCCACGTTACCGGGCTGATCTTCAGCCTCTGCCTTATTAACAGCATGTCTTAAGATACATATATTCTGGGGATACGGCTGCCCAAACCACAGACAATTTCGTAGGGTATAGTTCCTGATTTTAAAGCCAATTCTTCGGCGGTAATCTTTTTGCCTCCTTGAACTCCGATTAAGACGGCCTCGTCTCCCACTCTTGGTTTAGCATTACCCACATCAACCATAATCTGGTCCATACAAATCCTTCCGCACACCTTAAAATGTTTGCCTCCTATCAAAACTTCCGCTTTATTAGATAAATTGCGCGGATAGCCGTCGCCATAACCGATGGGCAAAGTGACAATGTTAGCAGCTTTCTTAGTAATATAATCATGGCCATAGCTTATGCCGCTTCCCGCGGGCATTTTCTTTACAAAAACTACTTTTGTCTTAAGGTTTAAGACCGGTTTTAAGTTTATCTTCAAATTCTCCTTAGGATATAACCCATAAACTATCAGGCCGGGCCTGACCATATTAAAATGGCTGTTTTTATAATTAAGTAAACCTATGCTGTTTGCCGCGTGGATTAAGGGTATCTTAATTCCTGCCTTGGTTAACCTTCTTATTAACCGATCAAATAAATCTATCTGGTGAAATGTAAATTCCTTATTTAAGTCAGCGAGGGCAAAATGCGTAAAAATTCCCTCAATTGTGATAAATTTTAATCTGCTAATTTTATCTACTAATTTATAGGCATCATAGTGCTGGACACCAATCCTACCCATACCCGTATCAACTTTTACCTGCACGTTAACGCGTTTCCTTAAGGCCCTAGCCTTATTATTCAAGGCAGAAGGCAATTCCTCATCGCAAACAGTCGTAGAAAGATTATACCTAAATAGCGGCGCGATATCACCTTTTAAAATAAGGCCTAATATTAATATCGGTGTTTTTATCCCCGCTTCCCTTAATTTTATTCCTTCGTCAATGGAGGCAACCCCGAAGAAATCTGTTCCACAAACCTCAAGCCTTTTAGCCACGGGGACTAAACCATGGCCATAAGCGTCTGCCTTGACCGTAACCATAATTTTTATCCTTGGCCCTACTCTTTTTCTTATCTCAAAAAAATTATACTCAAGATTTTTTAAGTTCACCTCCGCCCAAGTCGGCCGGTATCCGATATTGTCAATTCTTTTCATATTTATTAGCGGTTTTACAACATGGGTCTATAGTCAATAGCCTATAGACCATTGACCCGTTAATTTTTCTATCGTCTGCTAATTTGGCACTCCTTCGGATAAAGATAGATAGGATTAATCTTAAAGTTTTTATCGGCCCTGCCCTGCCTTATCTTATCAAGCGCTAAAGTAATTATATTATGCGCCTTAGGATACCAACAATCTTTGTCTAAGAAAGACACTCCGCCTAGCGCTACCCGCCTACGCTTCGCTACGGCGGGCCCACCGTAAGGAGCTTGCGACTGAAGGCGAATAATATCCTCTCGGTATAAAATAAGGGCATCGCCGAATACAATACTCGGAGATTTTATCTTCTTATAAAGCTCCTCTTTAGTTATAAGCGCATAGGGAACTACCTTGCTTAATTTACCTTTCTTATATTTATAGGCGCAGGAATAGATAAGGCTTCTCTTGGCATCAATAACAGGAATTATAATCTTATCACCCATAGGGGCATTCATTGCCAGTATATCCAAGGTTGGCACCCCTATTATCGGCTTATGTAATGCCAAACCAAAACCCTTTATCGTGCTTAAACCCACTCGTATTCCGGTGAAAGAACCCGGGCCTAATCCGCAGGCAAAATAATCAATTGCGCCTATCGTTAAACCCGCTGCCTCAAGCACCCTCTTAATTGTAGGAGCTAATAAAGAAGCGAGCTTAATCCCCACCTCTAAATTGTACTCGCAAACCCGGCCATTATCATAAATAGCTAAGGTCAAAAATTTAGTCGTCGTATCAATCGCTAATATTTTCACCCCGCACCTTCTCTTTTATTCACCCCGCACCTTCTTTTTATTCTGTTTGAACTTTTGGAAGGTACGGGACTCACGTATCTCCCTTAACAAATCCTTGAAACGCGCGCCTTGCGCATAAAACTTCAACGTTCTTTTAAATTTACCATGATAACTCAATTCTACCTTAAGATGTTCTTTAGGTGTAAGATATTTTAACTTCTCTCCCCACTCAATAACACTGACCCCGTCACCTGAAAGATAATTTTCATAACCCAGGGTAGATATATCCCGCGCTTCTTTAAGCCGATAAAGGTCAAAGTGGTAGAAAGGCAGCCTACCTTCAAGGTGCTCCCGTATAAGGACAAAAGACGAACTGGTTATCTTGGAAGTTTTAATACCAAGGCCTGAGGCAATCCCTTTAGCTAAGACTGTCTTGCCTGAGCCAAGCTCGCCGCTTAAGCAGATAATATCTGCCGGTTTAAGATGTTTGGCAATGGCCTTCCCAAATTTTAAGGTTTCCTTAAACGAATGAGAAATTATCACCACCCCGCACCTTCTTTTAATTCATTACCCCCACACCTTTAAAATATTTAACTATGAATATTTTAGAAGGTGCGGGGCACGTTTAAAAATGAGTAAAACCCGTTAGGGAATTTCCTTTTAAGTTAATATCCTTTATTTTACCTGCCTCGTTTATTAATTTAAACCCGTATTTTCTATCCACTATCTCTCCGATAAATTTAAAAGTAACTAACTTTTTATTTAAAATCCTCTTCGCCTCTTTGCGCGGCAGGGTAAAAAGAAGCTCAAACTCTTCTCCGCTTTTTAGCGCATCGGATAAATTGCGCGCCTTTGGGCTTAAAGGAATAAATTCCTCGTAAATTACGGCACCCACCTTGCTCTGTTTTAGAATATGCCGTAAATCCTGTACCAGTCCGTCGGATATATCGATCATAGCGTTAACTTTAAAATTCTTAGCCAAGAAACGCGCCTCTTTTATTCTTGGAGTAAATCTAAGGTGTTTACCGAGGATAGACCCTCCTAATTCGCCGGTAACAAAAATACAATCTCCTGTCCGCGCCGAACTTCTTAAAGTGAGATTCTTTTTTTCTACCAACCCAAGCATACTTACATCAATAACTATTCTACCACTACGGCTTAAATCCCCTCCCGCGATATTAATGTTATACTCCCGGGAAATATCCAACATCCCTTTAAAAATACGGTCCACAAATTTAACCGGCGTATTCTTGGGCATCCCCATAGAAATAAGACAATACCATGGTAAACCACAACAACTGGCGATATCGCTTATGGATATAGCCACTGCCTTTCTGCCGATAAGATACGGGTTATCCTTAAGAGTAAAATCAACATTTTCCACAATCATGTCGCAGGTAAAAAGCTGGTATCTTTTTTTATCAAACTTTAGTACGGCGCAATCATCGCCCGAGCCTGCGATTACTGATGAATCCAACAAAATACGCTTTCTAAATCTTTCGATTAACCTGAATTCGCCTAAATCTTTGACTAACATAGTATCTTACTGATATTTTTATTATAAGGCGGCTTAATAATGCCCTTATCCGTAATAATCGCTGTAATTAAATTATGTTCCGTAACATCAAAAGCAGGATTAAATACTTTTATACTAAGAGGAGCGACTTCTCTCCTAAATAATATGGTCCTTACTTCATCCCCAGCGCGCTCTTCTATCGGGATATCCTTGCCAACTTTCATATCCGGGTCAAATGTGAAAGCCGGCGCCGCGACATAAAAAGGGATGTTGTGATACCTGCTTAATATTGCCAGATTATAGGTGCCGACTTTATTGGCCGTGTCGCCATTCAAGGCTATCCTATCCGCTCCGACGATGACCTTTGTTATTTTACCCTGCCGCATAAGCGCTGCGGCCATATTATCGCAGATAATAGTAACATCTACGCCATTCTTCTTTAATTCCCATGCAGTCAGCCGTGAACCCTGCAGGAGCGGACGAGTCTCGCAGGCATAAACTTGAAACTTCCTGCCTTTTTCTTTTGCGCGATAAATCACCCCTAAAGCAGTGCCATAATCAATAGTCGCCAATATCCCAGCGTTACAAATCGTCAATATTGTATCATTATTTCCAATTAATTTAGCGCCATAATCGCCTATCCTTCGGCAAGCCCTTCGGTCTTCCTCAATAATCTTTTGCGCTTCTTTAAAAAATAGCCTTTTAATCACAGGTACCGGTTTCTCTTTATTCTTTACGGCAATACCACACATCCTCTCTAAACCCCAAAAAAGATTTCTGGCAGTAGGGCGAGAAACAGCAAGGTATCTTGCCACTCTCTCCAATTCCTTGCTAAACTCGCCAAAATTCTTTGCCTTTGAATCTTTAATCCCTAAATAAACACCCAATCCTGCTGCCGCGCCTAACGCCGGCGCCCCGCGTATCTTCATTGTCCTTATCGCCTGCCATAAATCCCTGATATTATTTATATAAATATATTCTAAACTATGCGGCAGCTTAGTTTGGTCAATAAGCTTAATTTTACCATCCCTCCATTCAATAGTTTTTAGATTCATAATTGTGCTTATGATTTTAGCGGGTGGCACGGGGATGCTTCGCAGCGCGTGAGCGCAAGAAGCGCCCCGTGACAGGACCCGCTAAAATTATAGCCCGATCATTTTAGCTAACAAACTTTTTCTTACCCTAATCGCTGCCGCGGGACAGGCCTCAGGGCAGCAAAAACAAGAGATACAACCGCGATAGTCAATCACGATCTTATTCGCCTGCATACTGATTACCTTTTGCGGGCAGGCCTGAATGCAGGCGCCGCAACGAATACAACGATGATGGTTTATTTTGGGATAAAAGCGGATGAACTTTTTAGCTATTTCAATAATTGGCCGAGGTGTCTTTTTGATGAGGGAAGTAGCGGGTAACTGAAAAGGTTCATTAATGACATCCTCTAATTTCTCACCCAGAACTTCAATACAATTGATATCTGCCGCGCCTAATTGTCTCCGGGCTGCTTCTTTGGTAGTTAATATATCAAGGGGTTCCAGCCCCATAATCAGAGCCATTACGCTATCCAAAGCCACGCCGTCAGAACCTGCCAGCAGTAAATTTGTCTGGCGTAATTTTCCTGCGGTTCCCGGGCCATCCCCTTCCATTGCCATAATCCCGTCGACAACCGTTAAACTAGGCCTTACCTGCTCATAAATATCTACGAGCATCTTCGCGAACTCTTCCTCGGCAAAATATTTTTTATGCAGCTCGGTTTTATAGGTACCGGAAACTAATCCAAAAAGATTCTTTATTGCGCCGGTTAAAATAGTAAAATCGTGTGTTTTAAATTTAGGGATTGAAATAAGGTAATCGCAATTATCAAGCCAGGTAGTCAAGGGAAATTTACCCCGCCAGCGACGCTTATCGAATTTAACTAATTCAATGCCTTCTTCTTCACACACTGCTTTCATCCCGGATTGCACATAAACCTCATCCACATTTTCTATCTGACTACCCCAGACACTCGGGCCGTCGCCTAAAAATATTTTACAGTTAATCCCTTTTAAGAGCTTCACTACCGCACGCACAACCTCAGGATGGGTATCGATACCGAATTCCGGCCCCTTAGCCATTAAGAGATTGGGCTTAACTAAAACCTTAGATGCCGGTTTAATAAAATTAGTTATGCCCCCAAGTGAATCTATGGCTTTCTTAACCGCGCCTTGAACCAAAACAGGAGCATAATCACCGCATCTTATAATGCTGACTTGCGCATTCATCTCTCTCTTGGTTAAATTCCGGAAAATCAAGAAAATCGCCTTCGACAATGACTTTCAGCGATTTTCGCAGTGGGTAGTAATTTTTATACTTTCCTATACCCCCAGGTGGCAATGCGTATCAATAAACATAGGTGATAGGTGTTAGGTAACAGGTTTACTAGTATCGATGCGGGGGAATAAAGGTTTGCCTTTTTTGATTTTATCTTCGCCAATCTGCTGGATTATCGATTTTGAAGTTTCCGGCATAAAAGGATAAATCTCCCCAGCAACTTTCCTAATTACTTCTACTAATAAACGTATAAAAGATTTAAGTTCTTCTATTCTGTTTTCTTTTGCCAAATTCCATGGTTTAGTCTCCTCAACGTATTTGTTTGCCATATTTATCAACTCCCAAATTTTCTCAAGGGCTAAACTAAAATCAAAATTTAGATTTAATAGCGGATAAATTCCTAAATCATTTATCGCCTGCTTTATTTTTTCGCCGCTATTATCAAGTTTGATATTAAAAATATCCAGCTCCGGAACATTCCCCGTGTAATATTTCTCAATCATCGTAAGTGTGCGATAAATAAGATTTCCTAAATCATTGGCGAGATCGCCGTTAAATCTTTTGATTATAGCTTCCTCCGAGAAATTTCCGTCCAGCCCGAAAGGCACATCGCGTAATATAAAATACCTGTAAACATCTAAACCAAATTTATTCACCATATCCAGCGGGCTAACCACGTTTCCGCGGGATTTAGACATCTTATCAGAATTAATCAACCACCAGCCATGCGCAAATATTGTCTTAGGCTGTTCTATCCCCCCTAAGGCATGCAGGATTATTGGCCAATACACTGCATGCTGCCTTAAAATATCCTTACCGATTAAATGCAAGTCTGCCGGCCACCATTTAGAGATATACTTGTTGTCCTCATCAAATGAACCCACCGCACTTATATAATTTATCAAAGCATCGAACCAGACATAAGTCACGTAGTCCGGGCTAAACGGCAGAGGTATACCCCAGCTTAAACGTTCCTTCGGACGGGAAATACATAACGGCTCAAGCTTATTTAATAGCAGAAAACTTAGAACTTCATTCCTTCGGCTTTCCGGCTTAATAAAAGACGGGTTATCTTTGATATATTGCAGCAGCCAGGCCTGGTGTTTTTCCAAATTAAGAAAATAATTGTTTTCCGATATCCTCTCTAGCTTCCTCTTGCAGTCAGGACAAAGATTATCCGAAACCTGTGATTCTAACCAAAAAGTCTCGCAAGGTGTGCAATACAAACCTTCATATTTACCTTCATAAATATCACCTTTTTTATGAAGGATATCTAAAACCTTTTGCACGGTTTTAATATGCCGGATTTCAGTAGTGCGAATGAAATCATTATAAGAAATATCAAGCTCTTTCCAAAGCTCTTTAAATTGCAGGCTCATTTTATCCGCAAAGTCTTGAGGGCTTAATTTCGCCTCGTCCGCAGCCCGTTGAATCTTCTGCCCATGTTCGTCGCTCCCGGTAAGAAACCAGACATTTTTGTCTCCCAAAACATGGCGCATATAACGACTTAAGGTATCCGCGGCAATAGTCGTATAGGAATGCCCTATATGCGGAGACGCATTAACATAATAAAGAGGCGTAGTGATATAAAACTTATTTCTCATGTTCTTTCTCTTTATAGCTTACCTCTACTATCGTCCCGTCATCGAGCTGGACTGAAGCCATACGCTTAAATACATTTACACTTATAACTTTACCTTTACCTTTAAGGGTATGCGCGTACTCTCCTTCGCGAGGCAGCCCCTTAGAGAGAAGTTTGTAATTTTCATATTCATAAGCCAGGCAGCACATAAGCCTTCCGCAGATTCCGGATATCTTAGGCGGATTTAGGGGAAGGCCCTCTTCTTTGGCCATTTTAACAGTTACCGGCTCAAAATCTTTTAAGAACTTAGCACAGCAAAGCTCCCTTCCGCATGGCCCGAACCCGCCGAAAAACCGCGCTTCATCGCGCACGCCTATTTGTCTAAGCTCAATCCGCGCCTTAAAGGCCTTAGCCAGGTCCTTGACTAGATTCCTGAAGTCAACCCTGCCCAAAGCGGTAAAATAAAATACTATCTTAGAGCGGTCAAGGGAATATTCTACCCGCACAAGCTTCATATCTAATTTATGCTCCGCTATCTTTTTATCGCAGGAATTAAATGCCTCCTTAGCCTTGACCCTATTTTCTTCAATCTGCTTAATATCTGTATCCCGCGCTAAGCGCAATATCTTCTTCGCAGGCTCCTTGGCTTCCTTAGTTAAACACGCGCTGCCGCAAGAAACAATTTGCCCGTAATCTTGACTACGGTCATGCTCCACAATCACATAATCTCCTTTTTTAGCTTCTAGTCCGCCTTTATCATAAGGATAGGCTTGTCCCGAATCCCTTAAACGTACAAAAACTATTTCGCCCATAGTTCCGCCTTTAGGTTATACAGCAATAACCGGGTATTTATATTGTGTTCTAAGTATGACATAGTATTAGATATAACATTTACGATCCTATACAACTGCGCATGTGAAAAACGGTTTACTGTTTTTAATAAATCTGGCCTGCGGTCATAATTTATCAGCTCTAAATCCGGCATGCCGGATTTCATAAAATAAAGGTCCCTAAACCAGGCGCTCAATATATTAAGGCTCAAGCGAACGTCCCGCCTATCCTCTACTTTTATGCCTTCTATATTGAGCGTAGAAGGTACTGCGAACTTATCAATGATACTATTCTTAAAGTTTAGAATATCCGTATCCTTTAATTTTAATGCCTCGCCCAACCTTCCCTCAGAAAAATAGGCCAAGAAATGCGCGAAGCCATTATCCAAGCCATAATCCTTCTTTAATACTGCTTCCAACTCTTCCCTCTTAATAGCCCGAAATTTTAAAACCTTGCACCTTGAGGTAATAGTTTTAAAAAGCAGATTGGGCTTATCGGTAACCAAGATAATCAAGCTTCCTCTAGGCGGCTCCTCTAAAACCTTTAAGAGGCAATTGGAGGCCTCGGAAGTAAGCGTATGCGCGTTATCAATAATAAAAACCTTAAACCTGCCTTCATACGCTTTAAGGCTTATCTCTTTTTGCAGCCGGCGGATTGCATCTATTTTTACCCCGTTAGAAACCATTTTATTAACATTTCCCTGCATGGTGTTTCTAACGGGGTTTACCTGCGATTCATCGTTAGAAATTATATGCACATCCGGATGATTATTTCTCTCTATTTTTAAACAAGAGGGGCATAAACCGCAAGCCTCATTATTATTTCCAATGCAATTTAGCGCCTGGGATAATATTTTAGCCGTCATTTTTTTACCTATGGCCGCGGGCCCTGTAAAAAGATAGCCGCCCTCTAAACGCCCATTCTTTATATAAGCTTTAATAATTTCTACTGGCCTATCCTGGCCTCTAATATCGCTAAATGGCATATTTCTCTATTAAATCCCTGACCTTAGCCTGCGTCTTAAATTTATCCTCTTCTACCCTGACAATTTTAATCCTCGCCCCTTCCTTACTTGCTAAACTTAAATACCCCCGGCGCACCTTTTGATGATACGCAAGCGGCCTTTTCTCAATGCGATCTTGAGACAATCTACGATGATAAAGCCCTTTATCTACGGGCAAATTTAAGAGTATAGTTAAGTCCGGCTTTATGCCAAAAGTAGCAAATCTACCCACACGTTTAATAAAACCAATATCCATCCCCAAACCATACCCCTGATAAGCAATGGTAGAATCAAGAAACCTGTCGCATATTACAATAAAACCTTCTTTAAGCTTAGGCTTAATAATCTCGCCGACGATTTGGGCGCGGGCAGCCATATAAAGAAGCATTTCGCAAACAGGCAACATTGCGTCATTCTTGGCATCCAATAATATGCTACGTATTTTCTCGCTCACTTTTGTGGCTCCGGGTTCACGCAGATAAATCACTCTTCTACGTTTTCTCTTTAAGTACTCATAGAGCATCCTTGACTGTGTGCTCTTGCCGCATCCTTCCGAGCCTTCGAATGTAATGAATTTACCTTTCTTCATAATTTATCTATTACTTTTAGCGGGGCCTGCCTTGGTTTGTTCTCGCAGCACCGCTCCATTTTCCCCACCGAGGAAAATGTCGCTTGGAGTTTGTACTCGCTCGCCCCGACTTCAGTTTAGCTTGGGCACCTTGGCCGCTCGCACAAACTACATGCTGCTCGAATCAAACCAAGCCACCCGCTAAAAACATAACCGTCCCTACTCTATTTAAAGAAAAAATAGTCGCTGTCCCTATTTTCCTGGCTAAAAGCTCCATTCGCTCGCAATCTCGCCAGTGGCATTAAGTCACCAATAAAAACTCATAGTTTCCTTCGCCAAGTGGTTTTCCCATCTTTAGTATCTTCTAATATAATGCCTTTATCCTCTAGCTCTTTTCTAATTTTATCCGCAAGATTATAGTTTTCTTCTTGGCGCGCTTTTTCTCTCTCCCGAATTTTTAAATTAACGTATTCTTCTTCCATAACGATATGAGCATCACTTGTAATGGTAGCTGACTTTCTAATTGTTTTTTTTGCTTTTGGTGATAAGTTAAAAATATCGAACATTTCTTTTAAGGCAATTTTAGCATTATAGATAAAATTCGGATTATCAAGATGCTTATTCGCCAAGGTTACCAGTTCAAAAATTACCGCTAAGCCTTGTGCCGTATTAAAATCATCATCCATAGCTTTGAGGAATTTTTCTTTTAACGCCTTTACTTCGCTATTTTCTTTAGCTGACAACTGAGAGCTGAAAGCTGATAGCTTTCTTTCTATATTATCCATCAAAATAATAATTCTCTCCAGCGCCTGCCTTGCTTCTTCCATTTTTTCTTCGTTATAATCTATAGGGTGAGAATAATGCGCAGACAAAAAGAATAATTTCAGAATATCTGCATATTTGTATTTATTGATAAAATCTTTTATCGTCACAAAATTTCCCGATGATTTCGCCATTTTCTGGCCGTTTATCGTCAGCAGTCCGTGGTGTATCCAGTATTTTGCAAAAGGCTTACCGGTTAATGCCTCAGCTTGGGCAATTTCATTCTCATGATGCGGAAAAATTAAGTCGCGGCCACCAGCATGAATATCAAGCGTTGCAGCTTTAAGGAATTTCTGGCTCATTACCGAACACTCAATATGCCAACCCGGACGTCCTTTTCCGAAAGGACTATCCCAAGACGGTTCATTTTCTTTGGACTTTTTCCAGAGCGCGAAATCCAAAGGGTCTTTTTTATGTTCGGACGGCTCAATGCGCACGCCGGTTTCCATCTCATCTATCGATTGGCCGGACAACTTGCCATATGCAGGGAATTTACGCACATTAAAATATACGTCGCCGCCTGCTGTATAGGCAAATCCTTTTTCAATTAACCCTTGGATATATTTAATCATCTGGGGAATATTTTCGGTTGCCCGCGGCTCAAAATCGCCCTTTTTAATTCCTAAGCTCTTTAAATCTTCGTAATATCTATCAATATATTTCTTCACCAATTCCTGCCAGTCCACTTTCAATTCATTAGCGCGATTAATTATTTTATCGTCTATATCGGTGATGTTACGCACGAACTTAACTTGAAAACCGCGGTAGGCCAGATACCGCCTGATGACGTCAAAGATATAAAGACTCCTGGCATGGCCGATGTGGCTTTCATCATATACCGTGACCCCGCAGGTATAGATATTTACCTGAGGCGGGTTTATGGGAATGAATTCTTCTTTTTTCCGGGTGAGGGAATTATAGATATGAATAGGCATAGACGGGTTTATGGTCAATAGACTATAGACTATTGACCCGGTTATTTTTTTTCTAAATTTTCTATTCTCTTCTGCAGCTCTTCTATTGTCTGTATTATAGGGTCAAAGACTTGCATATGGTCAAGGCTGACATCAATCTTCCTCCCATCCTGCTTGGTAATTCTTCCCGGAACACCCACAATCGTTGAATTCAAAGGGACATCCTTGATCACCACCGCATTTGATCCAATATAGGAATTATCACCGACCGTAATATTTCCTAACACTTTTGCCCCTGCTCCGATAACCACGTTATTACCGATTGTCGGATGGCGTTTCCCTTTCTCTATCCCTGTCCCGCCTAAAGTTACGCCCTGATAAAGCAAGACATCATCTCCAATAATGGCAGTCTCTCCTATTACAATCCCCATGCCATGGTCAATAAAAAATCTTTTCCCGATTTTTGCCCCAGGATGGATTTCAATCCCAGTAGCAAAGCGCGCAAGTTGAGATATATAGCGCGCAAGAAAAAACATATGCATATTATATAAGAAATGCGCAGCGCGGTAAGCAACTAAGACATGTAAACCCTGGTATAGGAGTAAAACCTCAATAAAACTTTTTGCCGCCGGATCTCTTTTTTGCGCCGCTCTTATATCCTGACGGAAGAATAAAGCGATAAGGAGAATCTTAATCAAGATTAGAGCTAATATGATAAGCAGTATTTGTATAAAATAGTTCATAGGTTAATCCTCCATGGGATTTTTACGGGGCAGGCTTCTTAAGCAATGCTACGACATAACAGGCAATCGCTTCTTTCCTGCCGGTTTCGCCCATTCCTTCATTAGTCTTAGCTTTAATGCTTACGCAATCTTTATCCACCTTAAGGGCGCAAGCCAGATTTTCCCGTATCTTCTTTTTAAAAGGAGCCATTGCCGGCTCTTGGGCAATTATTACCGCGTCAATATTGCAAACGTTATATCCTTTTTTACTAACTAAACCTAAAACTGACTTCAGCAATTCCATACTTGAAGCGCCCTGATATTTAGGGTCAGTATCAGGAAAGTGTTCGCCGATATCACCTGCTGATAGAGCCCCTAATAATGCGTCAGAGATAGCATGTAAAAGCACGTCTCCATCAGAATGCCCTAATAGGCCCTTAACATAAGGAATTTCAATACCGCCAATGAATAATTTACGGCCATCCACCAAACGGTGGATATCGTAACCAATGCCTATGCGATGGCCCATAATAATATAAGTTACTACCTCAATCTTTTTACGATTGCTTCTGCGATTACCAAATCTTCAGGCGTAGTTATTTTAAGATTAAAATACGAACCCCTCACTAACTTTACTTTTGCTCCTAATTTTTCTACCAATGCCGCATCATCAGTAACTTCTCTATCACCGAATCTCTTATACGCCTCTAAGATCAAATCTTTCCTAAATACCTGCGGCGTCTGTATCTCCCAGAGATTCTCTCTGTTTAATGTTTTACTGACGACTGACGACTGGCAACTGGCAACTGATTTTATCGTCGCCTTAACCGGCACTCCCAAAATAGCCGCGCCGCAATTTTGCGCCTCTTTTATTACCGAAGAGATACCTCCCTTCATAATAAAAGGCCTCACCGCGTCGTGTATCAGGACTAAGTCGGTAGAGCTATCCATTGCTTTTAGGCCATTTCGCACTGAGTCCTGACGCTCTTTACCGCCTAAAACTATCTGCCTGACTTTAGTTATGGCATATTGCCTAATCTTCCTCACAATATCTTTTTGGTTCAAGGCATTAACTACTACGATGATATCCTTAACGGCCGGGTGTTTACTGAGCGTATTTAGAGAGTAAATTATAACCGGTTTGGAATTAATCTTGATGAGCGGCTTAGGAATCTTAGGATTTCTCCCGACATAACGTCGGGGGATCCCGCGCCTATCGGGGCGGGAAAACCTTAAGCCTTTGCCAGCGGCAAGAACTATGGCACTCACATACATCTTATCGCACTAACTTGGCAAAAATCATCCTGCCGGCCTGAGTTTGAAGGACCGAAGTTACCGCAGCTTTAACTTCCTGGCCCATTAATCTACGCGCATCTTCAACCACAACCATTGTCCCGTCATCTAAATACCCGACTGCCTGATTATGTTCTTTGCCTTCTTTGATTAATTTAATCTGTATCTCTTCCCCCGGAAAAACCAGAGATTTAAGCGCATTGGCCAGTTCGTTAATATTTAAAACCTTAATTCCCTGAATTGTAGCTACGCGATTCAAGTTAAAATCTATGGTTAATATCTTTGCCCCAAGAAGCTTAGCCAGCTTAACTAATTTAGCATCTACCTCTGAGGTCCCCGCGAAATCTTCTTCGTTTATGGTTATATCCAAACCGGACTCTTTTTGAATGGTATTTAAAATCTCCAGACCTCTTCTACCTCTCTGCCTTTTGATAGGGTCGGTTGAATCCGCGATCTGCTGCAGCTCGTGAAGGACAAATTTAGGAATAATGATCTTGCCGCTTAAGAATCTCGTTTTAAATATATCCGCGATTCTTCCGTCTATAATTACGCTGGTATCTAAGAGCGTGATGTCCTCTTCCTGATCCTGGCGGCGTAAACGCACATAAGGGATAATAATGTTAAACTCATCCTTACCGCGTAAGGCCATAACCATACCCAGGTAACAAAAGACTAAGGTCAAAATAACCCTGATTGAAGAGAGTGTTGCCGCCGAAATCGGGGTAATGCTAAAGGCATCCCCAACTAACTTGGCTATAATTAACCCTAAGATAAGCCCGAATACTGTGCTGGATAGCCCACTTACCGAAACCTTACGCAAACCAATCTCAAGGAGAATCATTACCAGGGCAGCCAAGGCTCCGATAAGAATACCCATCACATTCCCTGCCTGAAAACCCACAATCATACTGCCGGTTAGAAAAAGAATACGCACTAATAATAAATTCATTTTTTACCTCCTAATCCGATATCCAGCGCTTCTTTTAAGGTTGCTATCGGAATTAATTCTATACCCCCCTTATAATCCTTAAGACTCTTATAATTATTCTTAGGAATAATAACGCGCTTAAAACCTAATTTCTCCGCTTCGTTTATACGTAAGGCTATCTGCGAAATACTGCGTATCTCACCTGCCAAACCCACCTCTCCTAAAATAACCGTCTCCGGTATAACCATCTGCTCACGAAAGGCGGATGCTATAGCTGCCGCAACCGCAAGGTCAGCTGTAGGGTCCTCTACTTTTATACCGCCGGCAACATTAACAAAAATATCCTCTGCTTCAAGCGCCAAACCTATTCTCTTTTCAAGAACCGCAACTAATAAGCTCAAACGATTAAAATCAAAACCCTGCGAGCGCCTACTAGCATAACCAAAATTAGATTTGCTCACTAATGACTGTATTTCAACTAATAAAGGGCGAGTCCCTTCTAAAACAGAAGTAACTACTGACCCGGAAACATCCTTGGGCCTTTCGGATAAAAATATCTCAGAAGGATTTTTTACCTCGATTAATCCTCCTGAGCTCATCTCAAATACGCCTATCTCATTGGTCGATCCAAACCTGTTCTTTACCGCGCGCAATATCCTGTATACGGAGAACCTATCACCTTCAAAATAAAGCACTGTATCTACAATATGTTCTAAAACCCGCGGCCCGGCAATCGCCCCTTCTTTAGTTACATGGCCGATAATAAAAATTGAGGTGCCGCTCGTTTTGGCTAACTGCGTGAGCATCCCAGCGCACCACCTGACCTGGCTAACGCTTCCGGCAGAAGAACTAATTTTAGGGTCAAAAATAACCTGAATAGAATCTATGATTACAACTTCAGGCGCCAGCTTTTTTATATATTCAGTGATTAGGTTTAAATCTGTCTGGTTAACAATGTAGAGGCTTTCCGAATCATGCGCGCCTAAACGCTCAGCCCTTAATTTTGTTTGATGTGTTGACTCCTCACCGCTTACATAAAGCACAATTATGCCTTGGCGGGTTAATTGATTAGAAACCTGAAGCGCGATCGTAGATTTGCCTATCCCTGGATCTCCCCCGATTAAAATTACCGAACCTTTAACTATACCACCGCCTAAAACTCTGTCTAACTCTAATATATCCGTCTTAAGGCGGCTATCCTCTTTAACAGAGACATCTTTTAATAAAACCGGCTTGTCCTTATATAGCGTGACGCGCTCTTTGGTGTTAGAATTAGGCAAAGAATAATCTTCTTCTACAAAAGAATTCCAACTCTGGCAATCCGGGCACCTGCCAAACCACTTAGGAGATTGATAACCGCATTTTTGACAGCTGAATACAGTTTTAATCTGCATTAATTATTTCTTTTCTTTTGTCTTCCAGAAAAGTTTCCAAGGATTCTTTCTTATATCTGTAACCAAGGCATCTAAATCGTTGTACATCTTATCATCATACAAAAGTTTGCCTAACGACCCCTCTCTGTTTAATACCCGGTTAATTCCGGTATCTAAATTTCCGGCGATATTCTTAGCAATCTTTAAGACATCATTCATTGGCAAAGGATCCTCTCCGGCTAATTCCCCGCCCGCCGCGAGATAATTCTTATAATCCTTACCCGGCATAATCTCAATGTATTTTTCCCCCAACAACCCTAAGGTATTAATCCAAATTACGGAATCCTTAGGGATATTTACTTCCTTATGCACCCAACAATTGATACGAATCTTGGTTTTAGCCTCTTTATCGTCATAGTAAAACTTTATATCCTTGACCCCCCCCACGTCCACTCCGGCAAACCTTACCGGCGCTCCATATTTAACCCCATTTACAAAATTAAAGATAAAATTTACCCGATAACCTAAAGTCCAGGTTTTAACCCCGCCTATAGAAAGAACAAAGATTACCAAGGCCGCCAAGGCTATAAAGACAAAAATCCCTACCTTTAATTCTAACTTTGATTTTCCAAAAATCATATTAACCTCCTAGTCTAGAGAGAGCGCACACCGGCGCATCCGCCTCAGAAGAGGCGCACTTGGCAATCCTTTTTGCCAAGGTGCGAAGCGCCGGGTGTTGCACAGTAAATGCTTACCCTAAAGCAATCTTAAGGTTTCAGGTCTCGGTTATCGGGCCGTGCGCCAGGCCATTGATGAACTGATGCACTATAGGATCTTCAGTTTTCTGAATCTCGTTAGGTGATCCTTGCGCAATAATCTTACCCTGATAAAGCATAGCGAGTTTATCCCCTACTCTATATGCGCTCTTCATATCATGAGTCACCACAATAGAAGTAACATTTAATTTATCATGCAAATTCTTAATCAGTTCATTAATGCTATCGGCGCTAATCGGATCTACCCCTGTTGTTGGTTCATCGTAAAGTATGATTTCAGGTTTTATGCATAACGCCCGCGCAAGCGCAACGCGCTTTTTCATCCCTCCGCTTAAATCCGAAGGCATAAGGCTGGCTATACCGGATAGGCCGACTAAACTTAAAGACTCCTCTATCGTTTCTCTCAACTCTTTATCCGAGGTATGATTATGCTCAATAAGGCCAAACCCTACATTCTCGCCTACGGTCATAGAATCAAACAATGCCCCGCCCTGAAAAACCATGCCTATCTTTAAACGTAAGGCATTCAAATCTTCTTCGCTTAAATGGACTATATCTTTACTGTTTATGATAATCTTGCCCTTATCCGGCTTTAAGATACCAACTATATGTTTAAGCAGCACGGATTTACCACACCCGGAACGGCCGATAATTACGCAGGTAGACCCTCTATCTATCTTAAGATCAACTCCTCTTAAAACTATGTTTCCGTTAAAATTCTTTTCTACTCCTAATATCTCAATCATTTTAATGAGCCCCGACGCTCGCTTGCGCTTGGTCGGGGCGAATTAACCCCGCCCCTGCGTGCAGGGGCGGGGTAAGTTCGGCCATAAAACTTATGTTCGCTTATGCTCCATAAGTTTTGGCCTCACTTAAGGAAATATAAAGTAAAATAAAGCCGTAAAAATAGAGTCAGCAATAATAATCATGATAAAAGAAAAAACCACTGAGCGCGTAGTGGCTTGGCCCACGCCTTCTGCTCCGCCCTTGACATTAAATCCTTCGTAGCAGCTTACCAACGCGATAATCATCCCGAAAAATATAGTCTTAAATAAACCAGTAAATAAATCCTTATAAAAGAGCGCCTCGGCGGTAACGCGCAAATATATGCTGGAAGATATACCCAATCTGAATACGCAAATAATATAACTTCCTAATATACCGACAGCATCAGCGTATATTGTCAATAAGGGCAGCATCAGGCTTAAGGCTAAGAAACGCGGCACCACCAGATATTTCATCGGACTTACCGCCAGAGTCTCTAATGCGTCAACCTGTTCGGTAACCTGCATTGAACCAATCTCCGCAGTAATAGCAGCGCCTACCCTCCCCGCTACAACCAACGCGGTAATAACCGGCCCTAGCTCACGCACAATAGAAAGGGCAACGAGACTAGCGATATAAAGCTCTGAGCCTATGCGCTGCATAAAGTAAGCGGTTTGAAGCGCGAAGATAAAACCGATAAATAAAGCAATAAGAGATACTAACGGCAAACTATCCAGCCCTGCCTTTTTAGCCTGTTCAAATATACGGCCTTTCTTATAGGGCGGGATAAAGGAGAAGTAAATAGTCTTAAACGCCAAATTACCTAAGCCCCCCAGAAAATACAAAAAGGAGATTATGTGCCGTCCGATTATTATAAAGAAGTTATCAAACATATTTTATTCGAAGACTAATTCTTCGTTTTTGCGCGTTACCTTAACTAGCGAACCATCCTTAAACTTCTTAGAAATTATTTCCGAAGCCAAAGGATCCTCAAGGAATCTCTGGATAGCCCTTTTTAAAGGCCGTGCCCCGAATACAGGGTCAAAACCCTTATCAATAAGAAGTTCCTTTGCCTCGGGGCTAACCTCTAAGCTTATATTTTGCTCCTTTAACCTTGCCGCAACATAGCCTACCTCAATATCAATGATCCGGTGAAGGTCTTCTTTAACCAGCTGCTTAAAAACAATAATATCATCTATGCGGTTTAAGAATTCTGGCTTAAAGGTATGCTTCACTTCTTCCAAGAGCTTATCTTTCATCTCCTGATAGCTGACTTCCTCCTTTTGCGTCTTAAAACCCAACGACCCGGTTTTGCGGATTAAACTTGCGCCGACGTTAGAAGTCATAATAATCACGGTATTGCGAAAATCAACTTTTCTGCCGAAACTATCCGTTAGGCGGCCTTCTTCGAAAACCTGCAATAATAAATTAAAAACATCCGGATGGGCCTTCTCAATTTCATCTAATAATATTACGGCATATGGCCTACGCCTTACCTTTTCGGTAAGCTGGCCTCCCTCTTCGTAGCCTACATACCCCGGAGGGGCGCCAATAAGACGAGAGACATTGAATTTCTCCATATATTCTGACATATCTAACTGTAAAAGGGCATCCTCATCCCCAAACATAAACTCAGCCAGCGCCCGAGCGAGCAGGCTCTTGCCTACGCCGGTAGGGCCTAAGAATATAAACGAACCAATGGGTTTTTTAGGATCCTTAATCCCCGCGCGCGAACGCCTGATCGCATGCGCGATTGCCTCAATTGCCTCATTTTGCCCTATTACACGCTTATGCAATTCTTCTTCAATCTTTAATAATTTCTCACTCTCTTTTTCCTCTAACCTGAATATAGGTATCCCCGTCCACTGCGCGACAATCTTGGCAATCTCTTCTTCGCCGACTTCAGACCGCATCTTATCCTTGGCCTGCAGCCATTCCTTATTTAACCGCTCTAATTCCTGACGGGCCTGGCGCTCCTGATCGCGCAAAGATGCTGCCTTTTCAAAATCCTGGCTCTTAATAAATGACTCCTTCTCTTTCTTTATTCCTTTTATCTCCTCTTCCAACTTCTTGATATCCGGAGGGACAATCAAGACATTAAGCCGGGAGCGCGAACCCGCTTCATCAATTAAGTCAATAGCCTTATCCGGAAGGAACCTGCCTGAAATATAACGGTCAGCTAATTTTGCCGCCGCGCCCAACGCCTCATCCTTAAAAGTTACCCGATGATGCGCTTCGTATTTATCACGTAAACCTTTTAATATTTCAATAGTTTGTTCGACCGTTGGAGGCTCAACCATAATTGTCTGAAACCTGCGCTCTAAGGCCGCATCCTTTTCAATATACTTGCGGTATTCATCCATAGTGGTTGCCCCTATACACTGCATCTCGCCGCGAGAAAGAGCGGGCTTTAAAATATTAGAAGCATCAATCGCCCCCTCGGCAGCGCCCGCGCCGACTAAGGTGTGCAATTCATCAATAAAAATAATGACATCCTGCGAGCGTTTAATCTCCTCCATTACCGCCTTGATTCTCTCTTCAAACTGGCCGCGGTATTTTGTCCCGGCAACCATTAATGCAAGGTCCAGGCCAATGAGCCTCTTGCCGCGTAAATTTTCAGGAACATTATCTAAAATAATCGCCTGCGCCAATCCTTCCACAATCGCAGTCTTTCCCACTCCTGCTTCACCTAATAAGACCGGATTATTCTTAGTGCGGCGGCTTAAGATCTGGATAACGCGCTCCATCTCTTGAACCCGGCCGATTACCGGGTCAAGTTTATTTTCCCGCGCGAGGGTAGTTAAATCGCGGCCAAATGCATCTAAGGCCGGAGTCTTACTCTTAGCATGCTGCCCGCCCGAGAATCCCCCCTGCCCCCCGGGTAAAACCGAACCTAATAGCTCCATTACTTCACTACGCACGGTATTCAACTCTAAACCTAAATTCAATAATACCTGCGAAGCTATCCCCTCGCCCTCGCGGATTAACCCCAATAAAAGATGCTCGGTGCCGATATAATTATGCCCTAAGGAACGCGCCTCTTCGGCGGCTAATTCCAGGGCTTTTTTCGCGCGCGGGGTAAAAGGTATATCTCCTATGATTTGCGTTGTTGGCCCTGGCTGCACCAATTTCTCTACCTCAATCCGAATATTCTCCAAAGATAACCCCAACTTTTGTAAGACTGTGCTAGCCACACCTTCGCCTTCGCGGATAAGCCCTAAGAGTATATGCTCTGTTCCGATATAATCATGATTAAAACGCCTGGCTTCCTCTTTAGCCAAGATAACTACTTTACGCGCCCTCTCGGTAAACCTATTAAACATATATTCCCCCCTTAATTAAGCGCTGCCTCTGGCGTTTAGCGCTTAATTAATCCTGCGCTATGCGCAGGATCTGTTCTTTATATAATTAATTCGTAGGGGAGGTTTAAACCTCCCCTACTGGCCAACAGGCCGTGGTTTGGCTTCCTCTAGCCAAAGCCACGGTACAGTTTAATAAATATTAAGCTTATCCCTAATAATCTGAGCTCTTTTTACGTCGCGCTCCTCCGCAGAAAGCTTCTTGCCTTCTATTTTTTGAAGATGCGCCGGCTGCGTTATAATGGAAAGCTCATTGATTCTCCTGTGGTCAATATCTTTAACCATCCCTAAGTCGCACCCTAACCTAACCATAGAGAGCAATTCTATTGTCTCTTGGCTGGTAATAATATGCGCGCTCTTTAAAATTCCTAAGCTGCGATTAACCCTATCCTCTAAAAGAGGCTTATTCTTGGAAACCAAAACCTCCCTAGCTTGATTTTCCTGCTCAATAATCTGGCGGATCAAACCATTAATATTCTCAATAATTTCATTCTCGCTTGGGCCTAAAGAAACCTGATTAGAAATTTGGAAAAAATTACCCATAGCCTGCGTGCCTTCGCCGTAAAGCCCGCGGGCGATAAAACTTAACTTGGCAATAGCGGCTAAAACGCGGTCAATGGCGCGAGACATAACTAAGGCCGGCAGATGCAGCATAACTGAACCGCGCATTCCTGTGCCGGGATTGGTAGGGCAGGCAGTAAGATACCCCCAGTCCGACAGAAAAGCGAAATTTAATTCCTTCGCGATACCATCGTCTATCTTATTGATAATATTCCAGGCTTCATAAAGATTAAACCCCGACTGCATCACCTGCATGCGGATATGATCTTCTTCATTAACCATAATAGAAACGACTTCTTCGTCATCAACTACTACCGCTTTACTATTGGCCTTCTGGGTATGGTCTAAAGACATCAGATGCCTCTCTACTAAAAATTGCTTATCTACGCTATCCATCTTGGCTAATTCAAAAAATGTGGTCTTTTTTAAATAATCAACTTTTAAAAAGCTATCCCTAATCTTATTTAAAACATCCTCACTCTGTTTTTTATCCGCCCAATGCGGGAAAGGGGTATTTGCCAGATTACGGGCAAGCCGAATGCGGCTTGAGATAATAATATCCGAATTCGGGCCGCTCCCTTTTAGCCATTCACTCGTATGATTTAACAGGTCTTTTAACTCCATCTTATTCTTTCTTTCCCGCTTCTTTCTTTTCCAACTCTTTGATTTGATCGCGTATTTTAGCCGCTTCCTCAAATGCCTCTGTTTCAATAGCCTTATTAAGCCGGTTATGCAATTCCTGAATATCCATTCTTTTCTTTAAGACTTTTGTCACCTTAAGCGGAGACTTGCCCGTATGCTGTGTTGAACCATGAATTCGCTTTAAGAGCGGGCCTAAGTATTTCCTAAAAGCATCATAACATTCACCACATCCTAACTTGCCGATCTTTTTAAAGTCAACATAAGTGAGGCCGCAGTTTGGGCATTTAACCGCCCTAACCATCGCGGAAGTTTCATTCTTAGGCTTATCAAAATCCGCCATACCTGCCAGAAGATCCGAGAGGCCAAACTGCTGCTCCATAGCCTGGCTCTTCTCGCGCGCGCACTCCTCGCACAAATGCAGCTCGCTCATTTGCCCATCTACTATCTCTGTCAAATGCACAGTAGCCGGATTTTTATGGCAAATATTACAAAGCATATTAATATCTCACTCCTGATTTTTTAGTGAGTTCCTTAAATTTCTTCATCAAAGAGAGCGTTAATTTACCGGGTTTTCCTGTCCCAATAGAACGCCCGTCAACCATTGCCACCGGAATAATCTCCGCGGCGGTGCCGGTCAGAAAACATTCATCGGAGATATATACCTCATGCCGGGTAATTACATGTTCATGGACACTGATCTTTGTTTTTTTAGCAATCTCCAGCACCGAATCCCTGGTAATCCCCCTTAATGTGCCCATGCATTGCGGCGGAGTATAAAGGTGTTTGGCTTTAACAATAAAGATGTTATCTCCGGTACACTCAGCAACATAACCTAAGGAATCCAGCATAATTGCCTCGTCGCAGCCGGCATTAGCCGCTTCAATCTTGGCCAAAATATTATTCAGGTAATTTAAAGATTTAATCTGGGGATTAAGCGCCTCCGGCAGGTTTCTTACGGTAGGCACAGTAACAATCTTTAAGCCCTCTTTATAAAATTCCTTAGGATAGAGGGCGATTTTATCCGCAATAATAATAACTCTCGCGCCCCCTTTGCATTTACGCGGGTCCAAACCTAAATCCCCCTCTCCGCGCGTAACCAATAAGCGGATATAGGCATCATTAAGCTTATTCTCTTTTAATGCAGTAATAACTGCATTAACTAATTGTTCTTTAGTTAAGGGGATAGTCAACATGATGCTTTTGGCAGATTCAAAAAGCCGGTCAATATGTTCTTTTAATTTAAATACAATGCGGTTGTAAGAACGGATCCCCTCAAACACCCCATCACCGTATAAAAGCCCATGGTCAAACACGGAGATTTTCGCTTCCCCCTTCTCATAAAATTTCCCGTTAATATAAACTTTCATAGCTGCACCTCCCGTCACACAAATGATACACTTTGTCCGCTACCTTTGCTAATTCCGAATTGTGCGTAACTAAGACTACCGTCATTTTATTCTTAATATTTATATCCTTAACCAAAGAAATAATTCCCTCACCGGACTTAGAATCCAAGTTTCCCGTAGGCTCATCGCAGAAAAGAAGGCTGGGGCTATTTATTAAACTACGCGCAACCGCCACTCTTTGCTTTTCTCCTCCCGAGAGTTGAGAAGGAAAATAATTAATTCTGTCTTTTAAGCCAACCTGATTTAATAATTCCGCCGCCCTCTTTTTAAGGTTACCGCCTTTTTCATTTTTTATAAGGCCCGGCAAGAGCGTGTTCTCCATGACTGTAAATTCAGACAATAGATGATAGAACTGGAAAACAAAACCTATCTTTTCATTCCTTGCCTTTGCCAGCCCCTCATCGCTTAATTTATAAATATCTTCCCCCCGGAAAACAACTCTTCCGGAAGACGGAGAATCTAACCCTCCGAGGATATGCAAGAGGGTAGACTTGCCTGCCCCGGAAGGCCCAACTATTGCCACAAATTCACCACCCTCTATTCTTAACGTTATCCCTTTTAATACCGGGAGAGACTTTTTGGTATCATTATAAACTTTATGTATATCTATCGCCTCTAGCATAAATATGTTCTCATTTATTCGTATTTTAACGCCTCAACCGGCTTAAGCTGCGCTGCCTTAGCTGCCGGATATATAGTTGAGGCCAAAACAATAACCATAGTTACTGAAATAATTAAAATAATATCCGGCCATAATTCTATAGAAACCGGCAGGTGATCAATATAATATATATCATGCGGCAATTTCACAAACTGGTATTTTTTCAATAACCAACATAGTATTATACCACCCAAAGACCCGAACGACGTTCCTACGCTTCCTATGATTAGGCCCTGATAAGTGAATATTCTTCTAACACTTCGCGATGTCATTCCTAAGGCCTTTAATATTCCGATATCCTTAGTCTTCTCCATCACCATTACAATTAAAGTGCTGATAATATTAAAAGAAGCTACGAGAATAATCAGGGCCAGAATGATAAACATGGTAAGCTTTTCTAATTTTAACGCGGCAAAGAAATTTTGATTTGCCTCTTCCCAAGTCTTAATGCTGTAATTAAACCCCGTAGCTGCTCCCAACTCACTTTTTACCTTAGCCGCGAAATCCGAGTTATCCAATTTAATAGCTATTGAACTTATCTGATTAGGCAAACCAAAAATATCCTGGGCGTTTTTTAAATCCGTAAATACAAGATTAAGATCATAATCATACATGCCAGAACTAAAGATACCCGCAACTTTTAAAATATGCTGTTTACCTAAAGGCGAATACAAAGTAAGGCTTGAATTTAACCCTAATCCTAAATATGCCGCCAATTCCTTGCCGACAATAATCCCGTTTTGCCTTAAGCCTTCAAGACTGCCTGAGATTAAATATTGATTAATCTTAGTAACCTTTACTTCTTCTGAAGGGTCTATCCCTTTTAAACCCACGGCAAAAAACTTATCCTCCCCCTTAAGCAATACCTGCCCCTGCAAATAAGGGGCCATGCCTTTTAGATGAGGATTACTTGCAATCTTTATGGAAATATCTTCGTATTCTAATTTATCCATAGCCTTAAAACCGGTCAGGGTAATATGCGAATAATTACCTACAATCTTATCGTGCAAGTCCTTATCAAAACCAGTCATAACCGCGATAACGACAATTAAGGCCATAACTCCGATAGCTATCCCTGAGACCGAAATGAGGCTAATCAGAGAAATAAACTTCTCTTTTCTTTTAGCTGCAAGATAACGCCAACTTAAAATTAATTCTACTTTCACCCCGCACCTTCTTCTTTATTCATATATTCCAAACCTCGCGCCTTAGTATACGAATATAAAGAAGGTGCGGGGTTCATTTTATTTCTGCTCCGAACGCAATAGGGGAAACAAAATCACATCCCTGATTGAAAGCTGATCCGTAAGTAACATAACTAACCTGTCTATACCAATTCCCAACCCCCCGGCCGGAGGCATTCCATGTTCAAGGGCAAGACAATAATCATCATCTACATTCTTCTTTTCACCAGGAAGCAAATCTTTAATCTCCTCTTCAAAACGCCTCCTCTGTTCAAGGGGATCGTTTAACTCTGAATAGGCATTACCGATTTCAAGGCCGGCTATATACAACTCAAACCTTTCTGAGAGCAAAGGATTATCCTCTCTGGCTTTAGCTAAAGGGCACATTGCGGTAAAATAATCTGTAACAAAAGTAGGATTAAGGTTCATCCCTTCTTCTAAGACCTCCTCGATAATCTTGACAATCTGACTGCGGGAAAGCCTATTAACTTCCTTAGCAAAACCTTTCGCCTTTAGCTTATTTAACATAGTGGCTTCATCATCAGAAGGGATAATATCAAACTTCTCTCTTACTAATTCCGCGAAAGAGACCCTTCTCCAAGGAGGGGTAAAATCTATCTCCTTGCCCTGGTAATTCACCATAACTTTACCAAATAACCCCTGCGCCAAGGAAACAATTAATCCCTCAGCCAAACACATCATCCCCTCAAAATCAGAATAGGCAGAATAAACTTCCAGCATGGTAAATTCCGGATTATGCCGGGTAGATACGCCTTCATTGCGGAATGACCGATTCATCTCATAAACCTTATCCATCCCGCCGACTAAAAGCTGCTTTAAATAAAGCTCCGGGGCAATCCTTAAAAACAAATCCATACTATACTCATTATGATATGTCTTAAACGGACGTCCACAAGCGCCTCCGGCAATAGAATGCATCATCGGCGTCTCTACCTCTAAAAACCCCTTAGTATCTAAGTAAACCCTTACTGCCTTAATAATACTTGCGCGAGTCATAAATATCTTCCTCACATCTTCATTGGAGGCTAAATCTAAATAACGCTGCCGATAACGCAACTCCACATCTTTCAAGCCGTGCCATTTCTCAGGCAATGGCCGCAATGCCTTGCTTAAAATAGAGACCTTCTCAACCTTAACGCTTGGCTCTCCGGTATGCGTCTTGAAAAGCTCGCCTTCCACATAAATAATATCGGCAATATCCAAATTCTGGAAAATAAAAAAGTTGTCAACTCCTACGATATCCGCCCGGATATAAAGCTGAATCTTGCCGGTTGAATCTCTTAAATCCAAAAAAGCTGCCTTCCCATGTGAACGCTTAGCAGTAATCCGGCCGCAGAAACTGGTTTTCTCACCTTCCTTAAAATCCACAATGGCAGGGCCTATAGCAATATGCCGGGCTACTTTAGCCGGATAAAGAGTCAAACCCTTAGCCTTAAGCGCCTCTGCCTTCGCTTTCCTCTGTTCTATCAGTTCATTAAGTTCCACAATTTTATAATTATATAGCATAATCAGGGTTGTGTCAACCCCGCACCTTCTAACTTTTATTCATATTCTTGATCAATAAAAACTCTTGTTATTTCTTGAATATTAAGAAGGTGCGAGGTCAAAAGAAAATTATTCGATTTTAGCGGGTCCTGTCACGGGGCGCTTCTTGCGCTCACGCGCTGCGAAGCATCCCCGTGCCACCCGCTAAAAATAACACTGTTTAAAAAATGACTCTGGCAAGGTTCGAGCGAATGTCGTACTTTTCGCCTCTGCGAAAAGCACGACTTGAGCGAGAAGCTTGACAGAGTTATTTAACAATTCGCGCCGGAAGCGAAAACGTAAAAGCAAAATAATCGAAATATATGGCGGGGGAAACCGAACGGTGACGCATGAAGCAAAACAGGCAGGTTTAAACCTTATATTCAGATAAACGCTTAATCCGCTTAAGCATATTCGGATGCGTGCTTAGAATTTCCAGCATTTTATCACCGAACCCTAAACGTATATTCTCATTCTGCAATAACTCCAGCTCTCGTTGGTCTATTGTCCCGTTTTTATCTAAATCAAGCTGAGATAGCTCCCTGAGCTCTTTTCTTGCCTGAGAAGGGTCATTAACAAAAAATGCCTTGAGCCCCTCGGATTCCTTCAATGACTCCGGACTCATGCGCGCTGAGCCGTAAACAAGCTTATAAAGGCTTGAGGCAAGCGCGGAAGGTTTATTGCCTAAAGCAACAGAGCCGCGGTCAGCAAAATACTCCCGGATACGCGAGGCATAAAGCACTAACAAATTCGTAATAAAATAGAAAATAAAAGCGGCCACTCCG
>PEYI01000005.1 GCA_002774445.1 Candidatus Omnitrophica bacterium CG08_land_8_20_14_0_20_41_16
CGCTCAAACAGTTTTACCGTCCCTGTTTTGTCGTCCCGCCTACGGCGGGACTCCACAGGGATACCCTCAATACTCAAGCTCCATTGGCTAAAATCGACATTCGCTCGAAATCACGACAGGTTCATTCTCGGGCGAAGTGTAAGAAAGAGGGCTAAACGGTCAAGTCCAGCCCCTGTGGGATTGGTTATGATGGTATGTTGCTTAAACTCCCCATTATGCGAAGAGAATGATATTACTGGAGTCCCTCTCATATTTCATGAGGGGAAACCTCTCTGATTTCACTAGAGTAACTATGTACGCAATATCTAGCTATACCCCAAAAATATTCTTGGTTAAGAGAGACTTTCCCTCGTCACTCTAAGGTGCTCCGCTATTGTTTTATTTACTATCCTGTAACTTTTTTACAATTGTAGCAAATTCAGTAGGCACAAGTATAATCAAGCTATTTTGCTCCGCACCGATTTCCTGCCAAGTTTGCAGTTGCCTTAAAATAAGGGCATTCGGAGACTCGGCCATAACTTTAGCAGCTTCCATAAACTTCCTGCTCGCCTCCTCTTCTGCTGAAGCTTTAACTAATCGCGAGCGTTTCTCTCGGACAGCTTCAGATTCCTTAGCCATTGCACGCTTCATGTTATCTGGTAATTCGATATTCTTAATCTCAACGCTGATGATAGTAATACCCCATTCATCTGTCGGCCCTTGTAATGCTACCAATACTTCCTTACCAATCTGATCTTTGTTAGCTAGAAGGGTATCCAAATCATATTTACCTAAAACATCTCTCAGCTTAGATTGAGCCAATAAGGTAGACGCCATACCAAAATTCTCAACTGCTATAATTGACTTCGGTGCATCGAAAATCTTATAATAGACCACGGCGTCGATTTTGACTGGAACCGAATCCTTAGTCATAATTTCTTGAGGAATGACATCCATTGTTCGAATGCGCATATCGACGAGACTTACGTATTCCAAAACGGGAATTATGATATTTAATCCAGGCTTAATTTGTCTGACATATTTCCCCAGGCGAAAAACTACGCCACTCTGCCATTGTGACACAATCCTAATTCCAAACGCACAAATAACTACAGCTAAAATTACTAAAGTCACAATCAAACCAAACATAAACACCTCCTTATTTTAAAACACTAGAAAACGAACCCCTCTCTACATCCTCTAACAATATATTTTACCACAAATTCCAAAATTGCAAGCAATTTGAGATTGCTGAAATAATCCAGAAATAGGCAGCAATCTCTGATTAAAAGATTAAAAACAGATTACACAGATTAAATTCCCGCCAGAGAAATCTGTGTAATCTTAAATAATCTGTGTAATCAGAGAGCGCTGATATAATTTTTAAGAATTTTTCAGCGCTCTCAATTTAGTGAGTTGACAGATATATTAAAGATTTTACGTTTTTGCTGAAGGCGCATTAGTCCCGACGTAACGTCGGGACAGCGCATGCCGAAAGCGAAAACGTAAAAGTTAAATTATACTCTTTAGAATACTTAAGAATTCCGGAAGGGATTTATTGATGCAGGATACATCATCTATGCTACTCTTACCGCTTGCGGCGAGGCCGGCAATAACTGCGCTCATGGCTGTGCGATGATCGCCAAAACTCTTTAGGCTCGCGCCCTTAAGCTGACCCACTCCTTGAATAATTATATTTTCTGACTTGCCGGCCCTGACTACTCTAATATCCGCGCCCATCTTCTTTAAGTTTTCCGACATCGAACGTATGCGGTCTGTCTCTTTTACCCTAAGCTCGCCTACGCCCTCAAAAACTGTTCTGCCTTTAGCATAAGAGGCAGCTACCATTAAAATAGGGACCTCATCTATCAAAGACGGCACCTCCCTCCTTAGAATCCTTACGCCTTTTAGACTACTGCTTTTAACCAATATATCTCCTCTAGGCTCGTATACTTTAAGCTCTCTATTAGTAAGCCTTATATTCATGCCCATTCTCTTTAAAACCTTAATTATGCCCAAGCGGGTAGGATTTAAACTTACCTTTTTTATTAAAATACTAGAACCCGGGACAATCGCCGCGGCAACCATAAAAAATGCTGCTGAAGATATATCCCCCGGAATATAAACCACCCCAGGAGAAACTAACCCCTGTCTTCCTTTTAGAACTATAGCATTTCCTTTATGTTTTATTTTGGCCCTGAATAATTGCAACATGCGTTCGGTGTGATCGCGCGTCTTAACCGGTTCAATAATCTCAGTCTGGCCATGAGCATAAAGCCCGGCTAAGAGAATAGCTGATTTTACCTGCGCCGAGGCTACCGGCATTTTATAGGTAATACCCTTGAGATTGCCTCCCTTGATAACAATGGGTGGATATTCTTCTATCGTGAGTTCGCGGGTTCGTGAGTTCGCGGGTTCATGGTTTCTTGGGCTTGATAATTTTGCGGTGATTTTTGCGCCCATTTTCCTCAAAGGCGCGATTACTCTTAACATCGGCCTTTGAGAAAGAACCTTGCCGGCTGTCAACTTAGTCTCAAATTTTTGAGCAGCCAATATGCCTAGTAATAGCCTAAAGGTAGTTCCTGATTCCTCAATAAATAAACAGCCCTTAGGCCTGGTTAAACCGTTAAGGCCTTTACCAAAAACAATTATTTTATCCGATTTCGTTCTTTTTATTTTAAAGCCTAACTTATGGAATGCGCTAATGCTAACCTTGCAGTCATTATTTACGGGGAAATTATCGATAACTGTCCTGCCGGAACTTATTGAACTTACGATTACTGCGCGGTGGGCTATAGATTTATCACCGGGTAAAATGATCCTACCCTTAAACCTTGAACTGGGTAAAATATCATATGGCTTCATTTAGCCCTTTTTACAACCTTATCGCCCTCTTTAATTTTATCCTTTATCTCATCCGAGAGAAAACTTGCGGCAGCCATAGAATCGTGCAGCTTTTCTATCTTCACATCTCCAATATAATTATTCCCGCGCGATATTGAAAACACCTGGCCTAATCCCACGCCATCCCTGCTGCCTAAATTAATCACTACAAAATTATATTCTTTATTCACCACTAAGACTTTACCTTCAATAGGTTTTTCTGCTAAAACTGCTTCCTTAGCCTTCTTTGCCAGACTCGTCTTCTTTATCTGAGGCTCGGCTGTTATAACTTCCGGGCTAACCACAATCTTGCCTAATTCTACGCCTTGAGGATTTGATTCTAAATCCTTGACCTTTGATTCCAAATTTTTTCTCTCGGATTCTAAGGCGTCTAATTTATTTCGCATGGACCTTAGTTTATCCCGAGCCTGATTAAGCTTATTCTCCAAATCTAACCGCAAACCCTTCTGCTGTTCAAGATCCGACTTAATCTGTTCTAAATTAGAAACAACCTCTGCCTTAGACGCCTTTTCCTGGCTTAGCTCATTGGTTAAATCGCTGATATGACTAGAAGCTTCTTTAAATTTAATCTCTAAAGAAGAAAGAGTATTCTCGGCCTCAAGTAATTTCGCCTCGGTTGCCTTTTGCTTGGTGCTTAATTCCTCTATTTTCTCCTCAAGCTCAATATTTTTAGCATGCTCTTTCTGATAAAGATAAAATCCCATGCCTGCCGCGGAAAGAGAAACCAACATTAATATAACCAATAAAATTACCGCTAATCTACCCTTGATATCCATCCCGCCTCCTCAATTTTCCCTATTTTTTAGAGATTAGAAAATTGATCCCGAGCCCCGCAGAATGCGGGGCGAGGGATCTCTTCATATTTTTTTAATATAACATTCCTTAGATAAAAATCAAGCCTTATTTAAAAAATCTGTGAACTCCTGAGGGAGAGACGCGCTAAACTCCATAAACTTTCCTGTCTTAGGGTGCGTAAACCCAAGCGTCTTAGCGTGTAAGGCCAAACGGGTAAACCCCGTTACAGGCACCTTATCTTTCTTCTCCCTGCCTGTGGCTTTGGCTATGGCCAAAGGAGGCCAAACCACGGCCTTCCGGCCTGTAGTCTGTAACAGGGTAAACTTATTTTGCTTGCCGTATTTATCATCGCCTAATATCGGATGCCCTATAAAATCCAAATGAACTCTTAATTGATGGGTCCTGCCGGTAAAAGGCCTTAGCTCCAAAAAACTAAAATCCCCGCAGCGTTTTAAAGTACGGTAATAGGTTTTGGCTTCTTTGGCTTTGGACGAGAAATTAACTGCCATATTCTTTCTTTTGAAGGAGTGCCTTGCAATAGGCGCATCGATTACGTTCTCGTCAAATTCCATCCTGCCCTTGACTATAGCCCAATATTCTTTTTTTACGCTATGCTCGGCAAATTGCCGGCCGAGGCATAAATGACTGGCATTATTCTTGGCAATAACCAATAGGCCGGATGTTCCTTTATCTAAACGGTGCACGATCCCGGGCCTGTCGGGATTGATATCCGAAAGAGACTTAAAAATATTCTTTAAGGCATTTACCAACGTATGCTCATAATTTCCCGGAGCAGGATGCACAACTAAACCCGCTGGCTTATTAATAACTGCCAAATCGCTATCTTCATAAACAATATCCAATTTTATATCTTCTGCTTTAATCGCATCATTTTTCTTAGCCTCAACGCTAAATTTGATCTCTGTCCCTTCTTTCACCTTATAATGCGGCTTGATTAATGCGGCTTCCCCGGCATATACCTTGCCCTTCGAAATAAGGCCCTTAATAAAAGTACGCGAGAAACCAAACCGGTTATTCTTAGAGAAATTACTAATTAAAATATCCAACCTTAACCCTGCTTCTTCCGGTAAAACCTTGAGATTATATTCTTGCATTTTATGATTTGTTCTTTAAAATACTGACAAGCTTAAAAACTGAAAATACAAATACTACCGCACTAATCAACTGAAATAAAGTAAGGTCAAAAATAATAACTTTGTTATCCGCGCGCCAAAACTCAATTAGAAATCTTTTAATAGAATAGAGAAGGAGATACATATAAAATATCTGCCCTTCTCTATGCGGATGCGCCTGTAAAAATCTTAAAATAACAAAGATTAAAAGCAGGGCAAACGAAGAATAAATCTGAGTAGGGATTAATACTGCTTGGTGTACCGGGAAATAAATACCATGGGCTGATTCCTTACCAAAACAACACCCATTCAAGAAACAACCTATGCGCCCTAAGGCTTGGGCCAAAGCCACAAAAGGGATAATCAAATCTGCTATTCTATATAGGTTAGCCTTTTTATGCCTTAAATAGATTACCCCTGAAATAACTCCCAATATTAATCCTCCGAACCAAGAAAGGCCGCCATGGGCAAGCATGATTATTTCCATGGGGCTTCTAAGATAATACCCTAAATTCTCAAGCACATAGAAAATACGCGCGCCGATAATTCCAGAAATAAAAACAACAAAACAAAGATTAAAAATAATATCCGGGTTAACCCCCTGCCTCTTGGCCTCTTGTGAAGCCAATGCCACGGCTACGAGAAAAGCAACTGCAAGCATAAGGCCGTAGGAATAGATTACTAAAGGACCGACTTTACAGATTTCAGGATGCATTTTTTATTTTATTTTATTTTGCTTTTAATATAGACCAGCCTAAGAACACTGCGCCAATAGTAATGGCGCTATCCGCAAAATTAAATACCGGCCAGATATGAAAATCCAAGAAATCCACAACATAACCTAAGGATATACGGTCAATAAGATTTCCTAAAGCGCCCGCCAATATAAGGCTTAAAGAAAAGGCATAAGAATTGTTTTGCCTATTATCTTTAAGGATAGAATAAATCATGATTACGGCAACAACAGAAATAAAGATAAATAACCAAAACTGATTTTTAAATATACCGAAAGCGGCCCCGCGATTATGCACCAAGGTTATACTAAATATTCCGCTAATTACCGCAAGAGAATGATTAAGCCCTAAATTTTTGTTTACAACAAATTTGGTTAGCTGATCTAAGGAAAGGATTGTAAAAACGATAAGAGGAATCATCACGCGAGACAAAAACTACTTTTTCTCTCTCTTCTCCTGGCATTTAACGCACAGGCGCGCCTGAGGCACTGCCTTAAGCCTTGTCTTGGCTATCGGAGAATTGCAGTTTTCGCATATCCCGAAAGTTCCGTCCTCTATCCTCTTTAGAGCATCTTCTAACTCATATAAAGACTTTCTGTCATTAGAAGCAAACTCTAAAGAAAACTCGCGGTCATAGTTATCTGTGGCTACATCAGCCATATGATAAGTGTATCCGGATATGCCTCCTGAAACGTCCTTCTGCGATTTCTTTAACGTATCATCGGAGATACGCTTTATTTCGTCATTAATCTCTTCTTTTTTCTTAAGTATTATCTTTTTAAACTCAAGCAGTTCTTTTTTAGTTAATTTCTTTTTCACCCCGCACTCCTTTTCTAAGCCCCAATGACAGCTTCACATTTTGCGCAGATTAATGGATGTTTGACGGACTTACCTACCGTCTCGCTATAATTCCAACAGCGCGAACATTTTAAACCACTGGCTTTCTTGACTATCAAGGCAATATCAGGATAAATCTTGGTTAGCGCATCTTGTGGCAACGCATCTTTCTTTTGAATGTCCACTGCCGAAACCTTAAAACACTCCACAAGCTCATCTTGCAAACTTGCTAAGAAATTATAACGGATTTGATCTTTTGTCAACAGATTTATTTGCGCGTCAAAGGAACTGCCGATTGCCCCTACGGCGCGCATCTCTTCTAGGGCCTTGGCTGCTTCAGGCAACAATTCCATAATCAGATTTAATTCCGAACCATCCTTAACTCCCTCCTCTTTCGGCCAAGCTAAAAGATGTACGCTAAATACGGAAGAATCTTTAGCATGCTTAGGCATATTCTGCCAGACCTCCTCCGAGGTAAAGGCAAGGAGCGGCGCCATTATCCTCACCAAACAATTAAGCGATTTATACATTGCCGTCTGCGCAGAACGTCTCTCAAAAGAATTAGCGGCACAAGTATACAACCTCCCCTTTACCATATCCAGATAACGCATAGACAATTCTTCGTTGCAAAAATCATACACTTCTTTATACGCCTTGTGAAATTCAAAATCATCATAAGCCTTAGTTACTTTGTTTAAGGTAAAATCAAGCCTGCCCAATATCCACTTGTCGATCTTTTTCAAATCATCACATTTAACGCTATCCTTATCCGGATTAAAATCGTAAAGATTACTCAAGATAAAACGGGCGGTATTCCTTATTTTACGATAGGCCTCAGCTAAACGCGAAAGAATCTCTTTAGATATGCGTATATCATCATTATAATCGTTTGAAGCTACCCAAAGCCTTAAGATATCCGCGCCATAATCTTTGATAATATCAAAAGGAGAGATAACATTGCCTTCTGACTTAGACATTTTCTTGCCTTCACCATCAACCACAAAGCCGTGAGTTAAGACACTCTTAAAAGGCGGTTGATTATCAATACAAACAGCAGGAATTAACGAAGACTGAAACCAGCCCCGATGCTGATCTGAACCCTCCAAATATAAGGAGCCTGGAAATTCAAGCCCCTTCCTTTTTTTCAATACTGCCTGGCTGCTTACTCCGGAGTCAAACCAGACATCCAATATATCCGTGCCTTTAGCTAAATTACTACTTTTACAATGCGGGCAATTGAAATCTTGAGGGAGAAAATCTTTTAAGTCCCGGGCAAACCATGAATTCGTTCCCTCCCTCGAACAAAGACTTATAAACTTATCAATTACCTCAGGAATCAAGAATTCTTCATGGCAATCATTACAAACTAATGCGGGTATGGGAACCCCCCAATACCTCTGGCGGGAAAGGCACCAATCAGGCCTAAGTTCAACCATCCCTAAGATCCTCTCCATGCCGCTTTTGGGTATCCAACGCACGTCTTTTTTGATTACTTCTTTAAGCCTATCCCTTAAACCTTTATGCCCAAGGTTTAGAAACCATTGTCTGGTAGTGCGAAAGATTATCGGTTGCTTACAACGCCAACAGTGCGGATAAGAATGCTGAATATGAAAACTAAATAAAAGCGCGCCGAGAGTCTTTAACTTTTGGAGAATTAACTTATCCGCCTCTAAACAATTTAAACCGGAAAATTCTCCTACCGAAGAATCAAAATTGCCTTTATTATCAACCGGCATAATAATGTCTAATTTATACTTTATACCGATAAGATAATCATCACCGCCATGGCCCGGGGCAATATGCACCAGGCCTGTCCCTTCTTCACCCGAAACATAATCCGCTAAGACGACCTGGCCGTTCCTTAAACCAAAGGGGTGCTCATAATTTATCCCCTCCAAGCCCTTGCCTTTAAATTCATTTATTACTTTAAAATCACAAATACCCATCTTTTCCAAAACGCCTTCCAATAAATCTTTGGCTATAATTAGATTCCCTTTATTAGTCTTAACATACGCATAAATAAAATCCGGATGCACGGCCACAGCTACATTGGCTAACAATGTCCAAGGTGTGGTAGTCCAGATTACTAAATAGTTATTAGTTCGCGGGTTCGCGGGTTCGCGGATTATCTCGTTATTTTCCAGTTTAAATTTGACGTAAATAGACGGTGAAACATGGTTTTCGTATTCCACCTCTGCCTCGGCCAAGGCAGTCTCGCATTTGAAACACCAGTTAACCGGTTTAAGCCCGCGATAGACATAACCTAACTTTACTAATTTATTAAATGCAATAAGTATACTCTCTTCATAATCAGGGCTTAAAGTTAAATAGGGATTATCCCAATCGCCAAATACCCCTAAACGTTTAAACTGTTCCTTCTGTTTTAAAACATACCGTAAGGCATAATCATAAGCCTTCTTTCTAAAATCCAGCTGGGAGATTTGGTATTTATTAATCTTTAATTCTTTAAAAAGCTGGTGTTCAATAGGCAAACCATGGCAATCCCATCCAGGGATATAAGGAGAATCAAAACCACACATCGTCTTATATTTAACAACTATATCCTTTAAGATTTTATTTAAGGCATGCCCTATATGGATATCGCCGTTGGCATAGGGTGGCCCGTCATGCAGGACATACTTAGGCTTGCCTTCTAAACTCTTACGGATAAACCTGTAAATATCCTTGGCCTGCCACTCCCTTAAAAACAAAGGCTCGCGTTTAGGCAACGCTGCCTTCATCGGAAATTTGGTTTGTGGCAAATTAAGAGTAGTTTTATAGTCCATCTTTTTCGTTTTTCATTTTATATACTTACCAATTATTATAGCTAAATCTTTCTTGACTTTCTCCGATATCAATTTTTGATCTGTGATAATTGCATTTTTCAACGCATCTTTACATTTACAATTTCTCTCCTCAGGAATATTTTTGATTACTAATCGCAATACCTTCTTGGCATTTTCAATATTTTTTAGCAGATTCTCGGCCACCATATCAATAGTAACGCTCTCATGGCCCGAATGCCAGCAGTCATAATCAGTAACGCAGGCCAAAGTAGCATAGCAAATTTCCGCTTCCCGAGCTAATTTCGCCTCAGGCATATTAGTCATGCCAATAACATCCATACCCCAGCCGCGGTAAAGATTTGATTCAGCCAGAGTAGAAAAAGCCGGGCCTTCCATATTTATATAGGTACCGCCCTTATGCATTTTTATCCCCAATCTTTTACCTGCTTCATCGCCAGTATTATAAAGGAGATTGCTTAATTCCGGACAAACTGGATGTGAAAACGAGATATGCGCAACTATCCCATCCTCAAAAAAAGTCATATCTCTAGCATGATTGGTCCGGTCAACATATTGATCGACAACTACAAAATCTAGGGGCCTTAATTCTTCTCTAAGGCTCCCGCAGGCGGTAACAGAGATAATCCTATCCACGCCCAATTCCTTCATAGCAAAGATATTTGCCCGATAGTTTATCTGACTGGGAGATATGCGGTGCCCGACGCCGTGGCGCGGCAGGAAAACCACCTCTTTCTCGTCAAACTTTCCGACGAACAATCTATCGGAAGGCTTGCCAAATGGCGTATTGACCTCTACTTCCTTTACCCCTTTGATTCCATCCATTTTATATAAACCGCTCCCCCCGATAATCCCTAACATAGGCATAATATTTAATTCCCCTTAGTTAATTCCTCTGCTCTCTTAAGCGCGGCACGAGCCGCTTCTTCCCATGAACCGCCTTTACGCAATACCTCTAGGCCTGCTTCGGTAGTCCCGCCTTTAGAGGTAACTTGCAAACGTAATTCCTGTGGCGGTAACCTTGTAGCCTTAAGCAGGCTAATGGACGCATTCGTAGTATTGGCCGCCAAGAAAGCAGCATCTTCAGTATTAAAACCTAAGGCCTGAGCCGCTTTCTCTAAACGCCTCATCATATCATGACGGTCAGCTTGAGGTATATTATTAAAATCCATACCGCTATTTTCTATAAAATAAAAAATATACCCCGGCCCACTGCCTGAGATCGCCGTAGCGGCATTCATCATACTCTCATCTATAATGCGAGCTGTCCCCAGATAACAAAATATTTCATGGGCGCACTCAAAATCGTCATCATTTGCAAAACTACCCTTGGAGAGACAGCTTACTGATTCTCCTATTTTTGCGGCGATATTAGGCATCACCCGAATAACCCTAACATCGCCTAAGGCCTTTTCGATATGTTTAGTGCTTACTCCGGCAGCAATAGAAATAATTAATTTGCCTAGAATACGGCCTCTCATCTCTTTTAATACATGAGCAAAATCCTGAGGCTTAACTGCAAGTATTATGGTATTAACCTTAAGAATTAAATCCGGGATATCTTTGGCAACGTTTATATCTTTAGCTTTAACATCCTTATTTTTATCTTTCTCAAAAACCCAAACTTCATATTCATCCGGCTGGACTGCAAGTTCACGCGCGATAACCGAACCCATATTCCCAAAACCGATAATCCCAACCTTATGTCGAATATCTATCATATCATTACTTTGTTAAAAAGTATTTTTCTTCCCGATTATTTTTAAAAACTGTTTTTATGTAACTTTTGAAAATACATAACTTACGTC
>PEYI01000097.1 GCA_002774445.1 Candidatus Omnitrophica bacterium CG08_land_8_20_14_0_20_41_16
TTCTGCCGACCTTAAGAGGGCTACCCGTGAAATTTAAACGATATTTAGTTGGTGTTGGGATATTTGGGGCCGGTGACTTTTCTCATACTCTTTTGATATTGATGGCTGCGCAAGTTTTGAAGCCAATCTACGGATCTGCCGTGGCCAATACCTCGGCTATACTGCTGTATGTATTCCGTAATGTCTTCTATGCCGGATTGTCTTTTCCGATTGGGTATTTGGGGGATAAGATGCCAAAGAGAAAAATACTATCCTTTGGTTATTTGTTATCTGCCGCTATGTGCGCGGGATTTATATTTATTGTGCCTAAATTTTGGTACCTTTTCATTCTATTTATCATCGGCGGGACGTTTATCGCTTCGGAGGATGTCTTAGAGGGGGCTATTGCTGGGGAGCTTTTGCCTGAAAATCTAAAAGGCACGGGATACGGAGCCCTTGCGACAGTCAACGGAATAGGAGATTTTATATCAAGTATAGTAGTTGGATTTTTATGGGTAGCGGTTTCACCGGTTGCCGGTTTTCTGTATGCCGGGATTCTGAGTCTAATCGGAGCGTTGGTTATCTGGAAATTGGAATAAATAAAATGAACAATGATAACTTAGTAGGGCGAAAGGATGAATTGAAATTAATTAATGACTTGATGGATAAAAAGCGAAATATCATCATGTTCGGAGAAGAGGGGGTTGGTAAAAGCGCAATCGCTCAAAGGGTACTTAACGAACAAGGAGGCAAAAACAATATTTACATGCAGGAAAACCACACGTTGCGTCAGACGCTTACGGGAATTATCACGGCAATCCCAAACGAGGAGCGTAAAGTTATTGATTCTTTGAATATCCTTGCTCTGAAAAAGAAATGCTACGAAATTCTGAAGAGTACCCCAAATTATATTGTCCTTGACCATGTGGGAAGAGTAGAACCAAAACATTATGCATTTTTTACTTATGTACTTGAGAAGAATATTCCCTTACTAGTTATTTCAAGGGGATTAGATAAAAAAGCTATCGGGCATCTATGTATGGCGCTTTATGACTTTGAGAAGGGAGAGATAAAGAATTTTGATAAAACAGCTTCAAATAATCTCATAGATTATTTAATGAAAGAGTTTAATATTAAGGTAACCAAAGAAGCCGAATTCAAACAGGCTATATTTAACCATTCTAAAGGTAACCCCAAGATAATAAAGGCTCTTTGTTTCTTGGCGCGGGATGTTAAATACAAAAGAAATGATTCTCTAGACGTGCATCTTATGGATTTGGACAGGAGAATAAACGAAACTATAGCCAAATGATTAACAAAACCAAAACAAAATACACTTGGGAAGGCTGGGAGTCATCCGGAAGGGAAGACTGGGTATTTAGCGTTAAGCACCCTTGTGAGTTCATAGGGGTGCATGCGAAGTTAATTGATAACCAGCTTAAAGAATCGGAAAAAGTGGAATATTGTATCTATTCGCCGCGCGTTTCTTCAACCTCAACGCCGTTTGGCCTTAAGGCAGCAGAATCTTCTTCTGGCGTATGCGTAACAGATACACGGTTCATTATTTCAAATAACAAACATATCAAAGGAGTAGAGCCCACAATAACCTCCATCAATTTTGAAGATATACTGTACTTTAATATCGGCAGCGCAATGCTTTTGAGCTGGTTTTCCTTAGGGTTTATTAGCCAAGGAGAATCAAAGCAACTAACAATAATATTTAGCTCAAATGGAAAACATCATTTTCAAAAGGCGCTGCGTATATTTAAGAAACATTGCCTTACCATAAATACGGATGATTTCAAATTAGATTCTTCTTCTCCGGCAGCATTTATTTATAAGATTAAAGATAAAATCCACCGTGATTACTTGAAGACGCTTCTTAGCGACCAAGAAAAATGTATTTTGACTTTTTCCTGCCGGTATATCTGGGAGAAGGTTTTAAATAAGCGTTCCTTACTTAAGCGAAAGAATCAGGTGGCTTATCTTACAAGCAAGGCAACAGTCCTCTTAACTAATAAAGCGCTTATGATTGCAAAAGATGGTGTGGAGCATTCAATAGGAACTAGCGTAGACGTCTTGAATATATCTTTGGACAAGGTCAAAAGCATTAGTTTATTCGAGGGAACCGTGGATAGCGAGAAGATTCACAAGCTTAAAATATCTTTCAACAAGGAGGTTAGACAAGATATGTTGGAGATAAGTTTTACGGATATTGATGAAGAAACGAGGATTTCCCTAAATAACATCGGTGGACTTTTGGAAAGCACAAAGAAAGAGAAGTATTGAAGAATGGAAAAAATTTATACGATTACCGCGCTATGCTGGTATTTTCTATTGTCATAGGTATTGTATTTGGATTCCTTGCCGCACTGACGGCATTTGCTATTACGTGGCATGAATATGAGAAACACAAGTTTACAGGGAAACGGCTTTTTATGGAAGCATTTCAGACTGCAATTTTCACCTTCGTTGTTTTTCTGCTTTTGTCACTTCTCGCCGGTTTTCTTCTTGCGCGCTTCGTTATTAAATAATCGTTAATATTTGTATTACTCCGGCTTGATATTGATTGACAGGAATTAATTTCTGTTATATTATTAGCATATGCCAATAACTAAAAGGAAAGTATATGCCCAGGCCTTGTCGATGTAGAAGAATAAGATGCAGCCCAGATACGAATTACTTTAAACCTCGCGGTATTCCTTTGGATATGCTTGAAGAGGTAAATCTTACGCTGGACGGACTAGAGGCAGTCAGGCTTGCTGATTTGGAAGGGCTATATCAGAAAGATGCTGCCAAAAAAATGGGAATTTCCCGGCAGACCTTCGGGAATATTATAAACTCAGCCCATAAAAAGATCGCGGATGTTCTATTAAACGCCAAGGCGTTGAAGATAGAAGGCGGAGTTGTCAAGAAGGTGGATTAAATGGGTAATTTATTAAAACAGGATCAGGATAGATTAAGATTATTCAAGAGGTATGGTTACGACATCCCCAGGGCTAGGGAATTCATTCTTACAAAAGCCAAAGTTTCAGAAGGTACTGAAATGTGCCCGATTAACACAATGAAAGACATGTACGAAATTATTAAGGAAAACGATAAAGTTGTGACGTTTTAATTTTTTGATTTTCTTTATTGATTGGATATGGTAAGATAGGGTTAGTCTTATATTTTCCGTTAATTCGGGGGACACATTACTTAATTCCGAATTAAGTATGATGTTCATGGGAGAGCGGTGAAATTGCATATCGCTAATAGTATGAAAATGATAAAAATTAAAAAATTATCAAAATTAATTATTTATTGCTATATGCTATCTGCTATATGCTATATGCTAAGCGGCTGCGTTACGATACCTGTTAAAGAGCCATTACGGGTTTATAGTTTAAACGGCACTATCTATTACGCGCTTGCCCCTTTATGCGACTTAAGGGGGATATCTTTAAAATATGATACCTTTTCCCGAACGGCCAATCTTTTTAAAGATAGCCATAGTATAACTTTGAAGGTTGGCGATAATTTAATCCTGGTTGACCAGCGCGCAATATTACTTAATCATCCGGTGGATATCTATCAGGGGGCGGTAGTTGTTCCCGGCCAATTTAAAGAGCAAACTTTAGATATTTTATTCAAATCCGCCAAAATTACCGCTATGCGTAGAACAGGCCCGCTTTCCTTGGTAATCAAAAAAGTTGTTATTGACGCCGGGCACGGAGGTAATGACCCCGGGGCAATCGGTAGGAGAGGGGTAAGGGAGAAAGATGTTAATCTGGATATTGCCAAGCGCTTGGCTAACCGATTAAGGGCGGAGGGTGTCCAAGTGGTTATGACTCGCAGTTCAGATAAGTTTATTCCTCTTGAGACGAGGGTTCATATAACTAACAATTCTAAGGCCGACCTTTTTATAAGTATCCATTCCAACGCTAATCGGACAAGAAGCTTGCATGGTTTTGAGGTTTATTATGTTTCAACTAGCGTTAGCGATTCTAAGCGCGCTGCTTATTCCGCTAAGAACACCTATCTTAATTTGGATAGCTCTTGTTTTGCCAGCCAGTCACAGGATTTAAAGGCCATACTTTGGGATATGCTTTATACTTATAACCGGGCAGAATCAATAGAATTATCCCGGGCTATTTGTCGTTCAGCAGACGATAATTTAGCTGTCATGGTAATCGGCGTAAAAAATGCCCGTTATCAAGTATTGTGCGGGGCGCAAATACCGGCGGTATTGGTTGAGGTAGGTTTTTTATCTAATCAAAACGAAGAGCAGATGCTTAAAAGCAGTGATTATCGTGAGAAGTTATCTCAAAGTATTATGGAAGGCATACGTAATTATGCCCGGGGTTCATTGAATAAGGGAGAAGGTGCGGGATGAGTCCGATAGGCGTGTTTGATTCAGGGGTAGGGGGGCTGACTGTAGTAAAAGAGCTAATTCGTCAACTGCCTTATGAGGATATAGTTTATTTTGGCGATACCGCGCGTGTCCCCTACGGGATAAAATCAAAAGAAACGGTAATTCGTTTCTCCATAGAGAATATCCTTTTTTTGTTAAAGTATGACGTAAAATTAATTTGTATTGCTTGTAATACCGTATCCAGTCTTGCCCTGCCTGAGATTAAAAATCATTTTCGCGTTCCTATCATAGGAGTAATCAGCCCGGGGGCAAGGGAGGCGGTAATTGCCACTAAAAATAAACGCATTGGAGTAATCGGGACTAAAGGCACAATTAAGAGCCGGGCTTATGAAGATGAAATTAAACAGCTTGATACCAAAGTAAAGATTACGGCAGTGGCTTGTCCTTTATTCGTTCCATTTGTGGAAGAGGGTTGGTTAAACGGGGATGTGGTTTTAACCGTAGCTAAACACTATTTAAAGCCGTTAAAAGATGCTGGAGTAGATACTCTTATTTTAGGCTGCACTCACTACCCACTTCTTAAGAAGGTTATTAGTGGTGTAATGGGCAAAAATGTTATCCTGATAGATTCGGCAAAACAAGTGGCTATGGAAGTGAATAAGATTTTGGCCGCAGATGGCCTATTAAATAGTAAGGGTAAGGGCAGGCATGAATTCTTTGTCAGCGATAATCCGGAATGGTTTAAGAATCTTGCCGGAAGATTCTTAGGCCGGCCGGCAAAAAATGTGAAGAAAGTTAATGAAGCCCAAACTTACGGAACGAAGTGAACGTAAGTTTGAGGCTGAATTAACCCCCGCTGCTTCGCTTTGCGAAGCAAAGCGGCGGGGGTAAGCTCGTCCCGCCTCTTGCGTTTTGCAAGAATGCGGCGGGACTCACTTATGTATAAGATAAAAGTAGAAGCGGAATTTAGCTCGGCGCATAACTTAAGAGGTTATAAAGGGAAATGCGAGGAATTACATGGCCATAACTGGAAGGTAGAGTTAGCCGCCGGCAGCAAAAACTTAGATAAGGTCGGTATGGTCCTGGATTTTAAATTCTTGAAACGTAAACTCAATAGTGTTTTGGATAAGCTTGACCATAAATATTTAAATCGTGTTGATTACTTTAAGAAGGCCAATCCTACTTCGGAAAATATTGCCAAGTACATATATGACAGGTTAGGAGATAAAGTTCCCGGGCTTGTTTCTATAACTGTCTGGGAATCCGAGAAATCCTGCGCTACCTATGATGGCGAATAATATTGCGGTTGTCCTTTTATCCGGCGGGCTTGATTCCGCCACAACTTTATATCTTGCCAGGAAGCAGGGTTATAAGTGTTTCTGCCTTATCTTTGACTACGGCCAGCGCCAAAAAAAAGAAATAGAATACGCAAAAAAGATTGCCCGCGCGGCAAATTGTCCGTATAAAATTATAAAAATAAATTTACCATGGAAAGGCTCTGCTCTTTTAGATAAAAAGATTAAAATTCCAAAACTTGCGAACTTGCGAACTTGCGAACTTGCGAACAAGATACCTTCAACCTATGTTCCGGCGCGCAATATCATTTTTTTAAGTTTTGCCCTTTCTTATGCAGAGGCAATCGGAGCCAAAGCGATATTTATCGGCGCGCATGTTCAGGATTATTCCGGATACCCGGATTGCCGGCCGCAGTTTTACCGCGCCTTTAAGAAAGTTGTGTTAACCGGTACAAAAGCCGGCGTTGAGAAGAAAAGAATTAGAATTGGGACTCCCTTAATACACAAAACTAAGGCCCAGATTATTAAATTGGGCGAAAGATTGGGAGTCTCTTTTGGATTAACCTGGTCCTGCTACCGGGGAGGAAGGGTTCCTTGCGGTGAGTGCGACAGTTGTTATTATAGGGCAAAGGGATTTAAGGAGGCCGGAATTAAGGATCCGTTAAAGAAATGAAAGGAAAAATTGCCGAGGTTTTTGACAGTGTTCAAGGCGAAGGCCTATATCTGGGGGAGAAACAAATCTTTGTGCGTTTCTTCGGTTGTAACCTTAGCTGCCGTTTCTGCGATACCAAGCTGTATAGTTTCTCAGAATATGGCCCACAGGAGTTGTATGAGAGATTAAAGATGTATCGCAAGAATTACCACTCGGTTTGTTTTACCGGAGGAGAGCCTCTGGTCCAGAAAGATTTTTTAAAAGAGATTTCAAAATTAACGCACAAAGATAATTTAAAGAATTATCTTGAGACCAATGGCACGCTTCCCGACGCGTTAAAGGACGTGATAGATTATATAGATATCGTGGCGATGGATTTTAAATTTCCCAGCTCAACCGATTTGAATAGTTTTTGGGATGCGCACCGCTTATTTTTAGAGGTTGCCTCTGCGAAAGAGGTATTTATTAAGGCGGTAATCTGCGAGTCTACCGAAGAAGGAGATTTAATAGATGCCTTAAGGTTAATTCGGGAGGTTGCCAAAAATACAATTCTAATCCTACAGCCTGATTCCGGAGCAAGCAGTGAATCCTTAATTAACAAGTTAGACGGTTTTAAGGATATATGCAGAAGAGAAAAAATAACTACTTGCGTAATTCCACAGGTGCATAAGATAATGGGGTTAAAATGAAAGTTCGCAAGTCTCCCTACGAGAGATTGCAGGAAAATATCAGAGGGCTGAAGACTCCGGAAATCGAGGTCTGGCAAAATCAGTATCGAGACAAATTGTATACAATTTGTCTCGAAATCCCGGAGTTTACCTGCATTTGCCCTAAGACCGGGCTGCCGGATTTTGCCGTTATAAAAATAGAATATTCTCCGGATAAATATTGCGTGGAGCTTAAGTCATTTAAAATGTATACTATATTTTATCGTAATATAGGCATATTTCACGAACATCTCACAAATAAAATGCTGGAGGATTTTGTTAAAGCCTGTAGTCCGCGTTGGGCTAAAATAATATCCGAGTTTAACCCCCGCGGCGGTATAAAGACTACCGTGATAAGAGAGTATAGAAGCAAAGAGGGTAGGTAGTATTTAGCGGGTGGGGAAAACCAAAAATGAAAATCATAACTGTTAAGAAGATTGAAAATGCGGTGGCGCAGTTGGCGAGAGAGGCCAACCTTTTTTTAAGGAAGGATGTGCTAACGGCTTTAAAAAAGTCTTATCGCCTTGAAAAAAATAAACGTTCTAAGTTGTTCCTGAAAGCCATAATTGATAATGCTGTTTATGCCCGAAAAGAAAAGTTGGCTATTTGTCAGGATACGGGCCTGCCCTTAGTTTTTATCGAGCTTGGGCAAGATGTAAGAATTTTAGGAGATTTTAAGCAGGCGGTTATTAAAGGTATTGCCTTAGGGTATAGGAAAGGCAATTTCCGGGAGTCAATTGTGAGCGATCCTCTTTTAAGGGGGAAGCCGGTATATCAGGGCGCGGTTATACATATGGATATTGTTAAAGGGAGCAAAATAAAAATAACAGTTATGCCGAAAGGGTTTGGCTGCGAGAATAAATCGCAATTAAAGATGTTTTTGCCTACTGTTGGTATAGGCGAAATTAAAAAATTTATCATTGAGGCAGTGAAGACAGCAGGGCCGGATGCCTGCCCGCCTTATGTGGTAGGGGTGGGGATCGGCGGCACCGCGGATTACGCTTCTTTGTTAGCCAAAAAAGCGCTCTTGAAAAGGATTAAGCTGCAGAGGGGACTGTCCCCGGCCTGCCCGCCGAAGCAACAGTGGCGGGAGGGGACTGTCTCCGGACTTGAGCGGGAATTGTTATTACAGATTAATAAGCTTAATATCGGCCCCATGGGCTTAGGCGGCAAGACTACTGCGTTGGCAGTAAATATCGAGGCTTATCCTACGCATATTGCAGGGTTGCCTGTAGCAGTAAATATTAGTTGTCATGCCTTACGCAGCGCAACAGCAGTACTGTAGGGATTGTCCTTCAGATGGTAAAATAATGAAGATTTTAAACGCTCCTATTCAAGAAAAATATATCCGAGAACTAAAGGCCGGCGATGAAGTTACGCTTTCTGGAACAATTTATACTGTCCGCGACCAGGCGCATAAAAGGCTCATTCAAGATATAGGCAGAGGTAAAGAATTACCTTTTGATACCAAGGGCGCCGTGATTTATTACTGTGGGCCGGCTAAGGCGCCTAAGGGGAGAGTCATCGGCTCTTGCGGCCCGACCACAAGTTCGCGTATGGATGAATTCACTCCGTTATTGCTTAAAAAAGAATTAAAGGCTATGATTGGTAAGGGTAGGCGTTCTAAAGAGGTAATCGCCGCAATAAAAAAATATAAGGCAGTGTATTTTTTGGCGCCCGCGGGCTGCGGCGCTTTGATTTCAAAATATATTAAAAAAGCGGAAACGGTTGCGTATCCGGATTTGGGGCCGGAACAGATTTTAAAGTTGGAAGTTAAAGGTTTCCCTCTCATTGTAGGGATTGACTCTCAAGGAGGTAGTATCTATGATAAGGATTGACGGAAGAGGCGCGGATAAAATTAGGAAAGTTAACATAACCAGAAATTACATTAAGTATCCCGAGGGTTCGTGTTTAATAGAATTGGGGAATACCAAGGTTATATGCACCGCATCAGTTGAGGAGACAGTTCCGCCTTTTTTAAAAGGTACAGGCACCGGCTGGGTGACTGCCGAATATGGGATGCTGCCGCGTTCTTGCGGAACGCGTATCCCCAGGGGGAAAAATTCAGGCCGCACCTATGAAATACAGAGATTGGTGGGCAGGTCTTTGCGCACAATAACAGAAATGAAGAGTTTAGGCGGACGCACTATTTGGATTGACTGCGATGTCATACAGGGAGACGGCGGAACGCGCACTGCCTCTATCACCGGTAGTTTTATCGCCTTGGTAGATGCCATAGCCAGGCTTAAAAAAGATGGAAAGATTAATGAAATCCCGGTCAAGGATTATGTAGCTGCTACAAGCGTAGGTATTGTTAACGGGGCATTGTTTTTGGATTTATGTTATGAGGAGGATTCCCATGCGGAAGTGGATATGAATATTGTGATGACCGCAAGCGGTAAGTTTATTGAGATTCAAGGCACCGCGGAGCGAAACCCGTTTTCCAAGGATGAGATGGATAAGATGTTGGATTTAGCGAAGAGAGGCATCGAAGATTTATTTAGCATCCAGCGCAAATTAGTCGGCGATATACTGAGTCATCAATAATGTTAGAGTTAATAGTAGCTACCAAGAATAAAAAAAAGCTTAAAGAGATATGGGAAATATTAAGAGGGTTTAATTTAAAGTTAAGTTCTTTGGTAGATTATAGCCGAGCCCCGCGTATCATTGAAAATGGCAAGACCTTTAAGGATAATGCCGTAAAAAAAGCGGTTAAGATAGCCCGTTTCAGCAAAAAGCTGGTTTTAGGAGAAGATTCCGGACTTTGTGTTAACGCGCTTAGCGGCGCCCCGGGAGTTTATTCTTCCCGTTTCTCCGGGAAAAATAAGAGCGATATCCGGAATAATCTAAAGCTGCTCAAGCTATTAAGGGGCTTACCTTTAAATAAAAGAAAGGCGTATTATATTTGCGCTGTTGCTTTAGCCGATGAGCATGGTTTATTAGGAGTGGTAGAAGGAAAGTGTCGAGGGGCAATAGGTTTTGTTTTAAAAGGCAGCCGCGGCTTTGGTTATGACCCGCTTTTTGTTATACCAAAATATAATAAGACATTCGCTCAGTTAGGCGAGAAGATAAAATACGGGATGAGCCATCGTTACCATGCTTTAAGTAAAGCAAAAAAGATTATTCAGAAATATATTGAGAAACATAAGGGCAATTGATACAATTAAGATTTATAAAGGAGGTCCTTCATCCCGCCTAGGGGGACTCAGGGCCGTTTTTCCGATAAGTAATAGATTGAAAAACGGGGAGTAGCTCAGTTTGGTTTAGAGCGCTTGCTTTGGGAGCAAGAGGTCGTGAGTTCAAGTCTCACCTCCCCGACCAGTTTTGAGAAATTGGCTACTGAAATTTAATCTATTCTACCGCGCGCGGAGCGCGCTCCCGTATCTCCCGATTTACCGCTCGG
>PEYI01000022.1 GCA_002774445.1 Candidatus Omnitrophica bacterium CG08_land_8_20_14_0_20_41_16
TGTGTTGCTCAATACTTATACTTCTTTTGTGACTCAGGGGGGTAAGAATGTATTGACCGATCCCTGATAAAAACGCTATAATAGGCTTAGAAAATATGCAAGACCTTACAAAATATATACATAAAGCCCTGATAAAAAGCGCTAAAACTATAGCCACTGCCGAATCTTGTACCGCCGGCCTAGTATCCAACCTTCTAACCCAACTTTCCGGCAGCTCCAAATATTTTATCTTAGGCATAGTGGCTTACAGCAATAAGTCTAAGCAGAATATTTTAAGCATCCCTGCCCAGCTCATCGCCAAAAAGGGCGCGGTTTCAGCTGAAGTAGCCCGAAAAATGGCGCAAGGAACAAGAAAATTAGCCAAAAGCGACTTAGGTATCGGCATCACCGGCATTGCCGGCCCAACCGGCGCTATCCTCAATAAGCCCGTGGGCACAGTATTTATTGCTATATCCGATAAGAATAACACTATCTGCAAGAGGTTCATATTTCAAGGTAATCGCGCCTCAATAAGAAAACAATCAGCGCTAAAGGCCTTACAATTATTAAAATTAGTTTTATAGTATAATAAGAATGCCTCTGCCAAGCTTCTCGCTCAGGTCGATTTCTTCACGCCAATGATCTTTCGCATTTCGGCGGCAAAACAACTCGCGCCTCGGCACCTGCCTTGGCGCTCAAACAGTTTTGCCGTCCCCGTGTTGTCGCTTTCGCTCCACGGGGATACCCTCAATGCTCAAGCTCCATTGGCTAAAATCGACATTCGCTCGAAGCTTACCAGAGGCATTCTTAAGGTAGTCTTACTTTTAGCGGATGGCTTCGTTTGATTTCTCGACGCATCTTGAAAATTCGAGCGGGCATGGTTCCCGCAGCCGGATCCAAATTATAAAAAACGGTTTGATACACGGCTCGGCTGCGGGAGAGCAAGAATTTTCACGAAGTGCAGCGAGCCCCGCTGGGGCGAGCAAACGGTGCGGAGAGAAACAAACGAAGACAGACGCTAAAACACAAACAGATGAGAACATTTATTGCTATTGAATTGCCAGAAGATATTAAAGATAGGTTGGGCCGGCTGCAGGATAAATTAAGAAAATGCGGCGCGGACGTGAAATGGGTTGAGCCGGAGAATATCCACCTGACCCTCAAATTCTTAGGCGAGCGGGACGATAAGAAAATCGCTAAAATCAGCGAAATTGTCGCAGAAACTGCGAAAAATCATCTCCCTTTTTTAGCCCACATCACTTCAGTCGGTGCTTTCCCGAAAATCGATTACCCGCGGGTCATCTGGGTAGGGGTTGAGCAAGGAGATGCAGAAACCAAAAAGATCGCGCAGGAATTAGAGGAAAAAATCGCTACAGTTGGTATCCCTAAGGAAGACCGCCCTTTTTCGTCTCATATCACTATTGGTAGGACGCGTTCCCCGAAAAACAGAGAAAAATTAGTTGCTTCTTTAAAAAATTACGTGGAAAATTTAGCTGGTGAGAATTTGGAATTTACGGTAGGAAAAATTACGCTTTTTAAAAGCACCCTCGCGCCCTCTGGCCCTGTCTATGAAGCCTTAAAAGAAATAACCCTCACTACTACCTGAAGAATAATATTCGTATATAATCCCGCGGTTAAATCATCTCCCATTATGCCTAAGCTCCCCTTAATTCTCTCAATGCGCCCGGCAGGAAAAGGTTTAAACGTATCTAAGATACGAAATAAAATAAAGGCAATGATTACTAATTTTATATCGTAAGGTAAAAACAAAAGGCTTAGGAGCATACCGGAAACCTCGTCTATTACCACATAGCGCGGATCCTTCTTTTGCATTATTTTCTCTGCGCTTCCGCAAACCAGGAAACCGGCAATTATAATAACGATAGCCAGGAAAACATAACTAACCGGATTATCTTTAACTAAATAAAATAAAACAATACCGGCAAGGCTGCCGAATGTCCCGGGAATAAATGGCAGATAACCAATATAAAAAAAAGTACTCAAAATCTTTACCAGAAACTTAATCATTATAGCTTAGTAATTACTTTACGATTTTCCCATAAGTAAGACAGCCCTGAATAAAGAGTAAGTCCGACGGTAAAAAGCATAAAAATGTTTATACTCTTGCGGAAAAACTCCTCCCAGACCGGATTCCAGATAGAATAATTTTTGACCGCCTCTTTTATTACAATAAAACCCAAGATATAAAATATTGCTACCATCTGAAAAGCTGTCTTATGTTTTCCGGCGCTCACAGCAGATAATACTTTCCCCTTAGTAAGGGCGAATAGCCTTAAAGACGTAATCAGAATCTCCCGAGAAACAATAATCACAAACATCCAAGCGTCAATTAACTGCATCCCTAAAAATGCGGCGAATGCCGCTAAAACTAAGATTTTATCGGCAATGGGGTCCATAAGCCGGCCGAAATCAGTAATCATATTTCTCTTCTTGGCAATCATGCCATCAAATAAATCTGAGAATGCCGCGGCGATAAATATAATTAACGCTAAAACTTTAGGCCACAATCCCTGCCAAGAAAAGACAAACATAAATATAAAAGTAAGAATAATCCTAAGCATAGTTAATCTATTAGCTAAATTCATCCTTCCTCCTCCCCGATTAAATCATACTCTAAGGTATCCGTAATCTTTAACCTTACAAAATCACCAAGGTTTAAAGTTCGTTTAGAATTTATATAGACTAGGCCATCCACTTCCGGCGCGTCAAATTCGCTGCGCCCAAGATAACTTCCATCCTTACATTCATCAACCAAAACTTCCAAAGTTTTACCTATGAACTTACGATTGACTTCGCGCGAGACCTCCTGCTGAAGAGACATCACCTGATTGTAGCGCCTCAATTTAACTGCCTCAGAAACTTGGTTTTTAAAACCGTAGGCCTTAGTCCCTTCTTCCCGAGAGTAACTAAATGCGCCTAACCTTTCAAATTTCGTATCTTTAATAAACTTAAGCAGCTCTTCAAATTCCTTATCTGTTTCTCCCGGAAAACCCGTAATTACGCTAGTGCGCAAAGCAACATTGGGGATAGTTTTGCGTATCTTATCAATAACATGGATTATTTTATCCCTAGAGGTCCCCCTATTCATAAGCTTTAAGATACGGTCATTGATATGCTGAATAGGCAAGTCAATATACTTGCATATCTTTTGCTCATCGCGAATTATCTTCAAAAGATCGTCGCTAATCCTCCTCGGATTAAGATACAAAAGCCTGAGCCAACCTATATTCTTGGCCTTCTTAACTATTTTCCTAAGGAGCTTCGCAAGGTTTATACTTGCGTCCAAGTCTATCCCGAAGCAGGTAATATCCTGACCGATAATATTCAATTCCGAAATTTTACTTCTATCAAAATCCTCTACCTTGTTTAGGATTGAATTTACGGGAAGACTTAAGAACCTTCCTTTAATTTTGGGAATTATGCAGAAACTACATAGATTTACGCAACCTTCGCAAATCTTTAGATATGCATAATGCCGAGGAGTAATGGCGAACCGGCTAAGCCCTGCCTCAAGCGAAACCCTGCCTACAAATGCATCTACTTCAGGGAGCTCTTTGTTTAATATAGCTTTATAACGCTGGGGCAGACAGCCGAATACGATTATCTTTTTAAGCCTGCCTTCTTTTTTTAACTCTACTAAATCCAAAATCGCGTCAACTGATTCGCGCTTTGCGTCTTCAATAAAAGCGCAGGTATTTACTATCGCTACTTGGGCCTTATCTATTTCAACTATTTTGTATCCCTTTTGAATTAATCTTCCTAAGATACTCTCTGAATCTACCAAATTCCTCGGGCAGCCCAAGCTTAATATCCCAATAGTTGGTTTCATCTAAGGATTCTTAAGCCATCCTTCTCGGTAATTACTATATTCTTTAACGACTGCCCCTTCTTGCCTAAATTAGTAAAACGCTGCCCATTTACAACTATTTCTACGGCTGAAGCATCGCCCAAAGAAAGGTCTATTCTTTCTTTGGCCTTCCAACTATCTGACCTGCCTTTTTCTAAAACCCTATGGAAGACTACTCTTCCGTCAATCTTGACAAAAATAAGGCACTTTTCTTTCGCGCTCACCACAAGCCGCATACCACCCGATACCTCTTGGGGGAATTTTGCTGCGCTGGCCTGTCGGGGCCTTGAGGCTAAGGTTTGAGTCTTCGCCTTTAGAGAAGTCTTAAGTTTGCCTCCCTGATTCATTTCTAAAGAAACGGCAGGATGACGCCCTAAGGACAAACAACCGGCTACCTTAAGTAAGACCGCTAAAAACGCTAAAATAATTAACGCTATTATAATTATGCCCCTTATCTTCTTATTCGGCCTTAAAGAGCTTATTTTAATGCTTGCGCTCTTTAAAAATGAATGGGAATCTTGATGCGGAGTTAAAATAATCCCCGAAGACGCTTCTTTGTAATCAGGGATGTACTCCTTAGGGTCCAAACCTAAAGCCTTGCAATAAATCTTGATAAATCCTTTCAAATATACCGGGCTTAAATTAGTAAGCGTTTCTCCCTCTATGGCCTTAAGAATATTAAGGTGGACGCGGGTTTTTTTATGGAGATCCTCTAAGGTCAACCCTTTCTCCTGACGTATTTTTTTTAACCTCTCGCCTATTAATTCTATATTCATAGTTATTTACCCTGTTAGAGACATCGCTAATTCAATTGCTAACTCACTAGTCTCTAACGGGGTTTACCCCGTTAGAAACTATTGTGTTAGCACTTATTTGCGTGGTGTTTCTAACGGGGTTTATCCTCAATTCTATCTATGGTATCTTTTAGCCAAGCCTCACGGTCAATTAAAATCCTGCGCGGCTTACTCCCTTCATAAGGGCCGACTAAACCCTCAGCCTCCATCATATCAATAATCCGGGCAGCGCGGGTATAGCCTAAACGCATCCTTCTCTGTAATATAGATACCGAGGCTTGATTGCTTTCCATTATAATCTTGACTGCCTCATCATAAAATTCATCTTTTTCATCACTGCTTATTCCGCTCTTCTGTTGTCCTTTCAATATCTCTTCATTATAGACAGGCTCAGCCTGAGATTTAATAAAATCTACCACCCTCCTAATCTCCTTATCACTCACCAAAGTCCCCTGGATGCGGATTAATTTTGATTCTCCGGGCCGCAGAAAAAGCATATCGCCCTTGCCTAATAGTTTATCTGCCCCGTTCATATCCAAAACAGTGCGTGAATCTACTTTAGATGCGACCTTAAAAGAAACGCGCGCAGGTAAATTTGCCTTAATGACTCCGGTAACAACATTCACCGACGGCCTTTGGGTTGCGAGAATTAGATGTATCCCTACTGCCCTGGATAACTGCGCTAGGCGCTGCACCGCGGCCTCCGTCTGATCGCGCGCCACGCTCATAAGATCGGCGAACTCGTCAACAATAACAACAATAAAAGGCAGTTTCTCCTGCTTCTCGTTATAGACTCCAATATTTCTTGCGCCTGCCTTGGCTAAAAGCCGGTAACGCTCTTCCATTTCTCCTACCACCCAATTAAGCGCGGTATAGGCTTTTTTAGAATCCGTAACCACGGGGCATAAAAGATGCGGCAGTCCGTTAAAAGGCATGAGCTCAACCATCTTAGGGTCAATCATCACAAACTTTAAATCTGCCGGAGAATTCTTGAAAATTAAAGACAAAACCAACGAGTTCACGCAGACTGTCTTTCCCGAACCAGTAGTCCCGGCGATCAAAAGATGGGGCATATCAGCAAGGTCAGCGATTATAGGCTGGCCTGTGATATCTTTGCCTAACGCAAGCATCAAGGAAATTTTAGTTTTCTGAAATTCATTAGAAGCGAAAACCTCTCTTATATACACAAAACTCCCTTGACTATTTGGCACTTCTATGCCTACCCTGTCCTTGCCGGGTATAGGGGCAAGTATCCTTACTGATTGCGCCTTCATACTCAGGGCAATATCATCGCTTAAGGTAACAATGCGGCTTAATTTTACTCCCGGCGCAGGTTCAAGTTCATAGCGGGTAATAACCGGGCCGCGCTCAATATCCGTAACTTTGGCTGTAATATTAAAATCCTCTAATGTATCTTCTAAGATTCGGGCATTGGCCTCCAAGTCCTCTTTAATCTTCCTGGCTTCAGGCGGCGGAGGCACGTCTAATAGCTCCAGCGAAGGAAGATGATATTCTCCGATTTTTAGTTCCTGCGGCCTTACCTTAACCTCTGAAACAACGGATTTAGCCTTAATCTGAATTCTTGGCTTAGGGGCCAGTGATTCTTCTTTGGCTATTTTAGGATTCTCGGGCAGGATAGATTTAATCTTAACCGGAGTTGCATTTTCTTTCTTGCGGCGCTTAAATATTGCGGCTAAGAAATCCCTAGACCTTCGCATAGAATTAACAAATAATGCCGAGAGTAAGGTTTCGGTTGCTAACGCCAACGACAAAATAATAAAGGTAGTAAATATGATGAAGCTGCCTAAGCGGCTAAAATAAGCAGTAATGAACCTGGCTAATAGGGCCCCAAAAAGGCCGGAATAATAAAATCTTAAGTGTTCGCTCGTCAAATTAAACATCCCGATGAACGAACTTATAGAGATAAGTAATAGCAGCATACCTAATACTCTTGATATGCTTAAATACGGCTTCTCCTGCCGGAAGAATTTAACACCCAATAGCGTGATTAATACCGGTAAGACAAAACTGGTAGGCCTGCCAAATAAAAATACAATTAACTCGCCTAGATAAGCGCCGAATATTCCTAAGAGATTTTTAGGGGGAGTATTAGGAAAGGAAGTATAAAACGGTAAATCAAGGCGTTCAAATCTAATGAGGCTGGCCAAAACTATAAGGCCTACCGCAACCAAAATTACGCCTTTTATTTCATTTAACCTTTTCTCTCTCACTACTTACTTAACCGGCTCTTCGGCTTGTTTCTTGCTTAAATTTATTCGGCCTAATTCATCTATGCCGATAACCTTAACCTTGATATTATCGCCAATCTTAACTACTTCGTCCACATTCTTGACGAATTTTCCCGAAAGCTCGGAGACATGCACCAAACCTTCTTTGCGCGGGGCAATCTCGCAGAAAGCGCCAAAAGGCATGATGCGTTTTACCTTACCTATATAGATACGGCCAACTTCCACATCATCGGTTATCGCCTTAATCATTTTAATCGCCATTTCGGACTTTAAGGCGTCAGTTGAACCAACCAAGACTGTCCCATCATCTTTAATGTCCACACTCGCTCCGGTTGCGGCAATAATAGCCTTGACATTCTTGCCACCCGGGCCGATAAGCTCCCCAATCTTCTCGGTATTTATCTTTATAACATCTATGCGCGGAGCATAGTCAGATAATTCCTCGCGAGGCTTGGATAAGGCTGCGTTCATCTTATCCAAAATAATCATTCTCGCATCCAAGGCTTCGGATAAACACTTATCTAATAAATCTATACCTATCCCGTCTATCTTTAAATCCATTTGCACCGCAGTAATACCCTGCCTAGTCCCGGCAACCTTAAAATCCATATCTCCGAAATGGTCTTCAAGGCCTGCGATATCAGTCAAAATCAGCGCCTTATCCCCCTCTTTAATCAACCCCAAGGCAATACCGGCTACTGTATCTTTTATGGGGACACCCGCGTCCATAAGCGATAACGCCGCAGCGCAGACTGTGGCCATGCTTGATGAACCATTTGACTCTAAAATTTCAGATACCACTCTTACCGTATAAGGAAACTCCTCCTTAGAAGGCATTACCGCAAGAAGCGCTTTTTCAGCCAATGCCCCATGGCCTATCTCTCTCCTGCCCGGGCCGCGCACCGGGCCGGTCTCACCCACGCTAAAAGGCGGAAAACTATAATGCAGCATAAAGGTTTTAAATTTTTCACCCTCTAAGGCCTCAACCATCTGCTCATCTTCGCCTGTGCCAAGGGTAGTTACCGCAAGGCTCTGTGTCTGGCCGCGAGTAAATAAACTTGAGCCATGCGTGCGCGGCAAAACAGAAACTTCGCAACTAATCGGACGGATATCCTTAAACCCTCTTCCGTCAATACGGATATTTTCAGTAATAATCTTATTTCTAACCTGTTCCTGCTCTACATCATCAAGCGCCATCTTAATCTGGCCGCTAGAATAACCTTCTACAGTAAGCTTCTCTTCCAATTCTTTAGCCAACAGATACACTGCTTCTTCACGCTCTTCTTTTTTCCCAAGTTTATAAACTTCTTCTAACCTCTCACGCGACAATTCATTAACCTTGGCCTCTAATGCCGGATCTATCTTTTCAAGTTCAACTGTTGTTTTAGGTTTGCCGCACTTTTTGACAAACTCCTCCTGCATATGAATTAAATCTTTTAAATGGCCATACCCAAACTTAACCGCCTCAAGATATTCTCCTTCGGAAACCTTCTTGGCCCTTGATTCAAGCATCATAATCCCTTTGTTATTAGCGGCTAGGATTACTTCTAAATCCGCGCTATCTAATTCAGCATAAGTAGGGTTGATCAGTAGTTCATTATTGACTCTGGCTACGCGGCATGCGGCCAATGGGCCGCTAAAGGGTATATCAGATATACCTAATGCCGCGGATGCGCCGTTTACCGCCAATACATCTGGGTCATTTTTCCCATCGCTGGATAAAACAATGGCCATCACCTGGACATCATTAAATAAGCCTTTTGGAAACAACGGCCTTATTGACCGGTCAACCAGCCGGGCAGCAAGAATTTCACTCTCCGATGGCCGGCCTTCTCTCTTAAAGAAGCCTCCCGGTATCCTTCCGGCAGCATAAGTTTTTTCCTGATATTCTACGGTTAAAGGAAAAAAATCCCGGCCTTCCCTTGCTTCGCGTGACATACAGGCAGTAACTAAAACAACAGTCCCCCCATAAACAATAGTTACGGAACCATTAGCCTGCTTAGCAACCTTGCCTGTTTCTAAAATTAAATCGTCCCTACCAAATTTCAATTTTAAGGTATTATCATTCATCCCGTTAGAAATCCCTTTCTTACTCCCGTTAACGCTTAATTTCTAACGGGATTCATATTTATTTAGGTTTAACTCCTCGATTTATCTCATTAGAAAGGTTTTCTAACGGGATTTATTTTCTCAAGTGAAGTTTCTCCAAAATCTCTGTGTATTTTTTAACGTCCTTCTTCTTGAGATAATTGAGAAGCTTGCGGCGCGTGCCTACAAGTGCAAGTAAACCGCGGCGAGAATGGAAATCTTTCCTGTGAAGCTTAAAATGATCCGCTAATAAATTAATCCTCTCAGTTAAAATTGCGATTTGAACCTCGGCTGAGCCGGTATCCCTGGCGTGAATCTTAAATTCGTCAATAATTTTCGCCTTCGTTTCTTTTACCAAAACCAACTTTGTTCACCTCCTTGAGTACCTTATGTTTTGATCTAGCGAAACCCCGCCGCAGGCGGGACTACACAGATAGTGTATACAGCCTTAAAGCCGGGTGTCATTTTTATATTATACTTTAATTTAACACCCAAGTCAACAATTCAATATCTATTTCTTGCTGAGCGCTTCTATAATCTTATCTAATTTGCTTAACACAAGCACGGTGAAAGTTATAAACCATATGGTTAAAACTAACGATATGAACCCACCCAGAAAACTAATTCCATATCCTGGCCCCATCTTGCACCTCCTTGAACACCTTAAGGTTTTGTCTGGTGAAACCCCGCCAACGGCGGGGCTGAACACCTTAAGTCTTTATCTAACGCACCTTGCCATATAAGGCACCTTTGCCTATCGGAAGGCAAAGATGCGCCTCTTGTAAGGCGATTGACAAGTGCTGCAGAAAACAGCACACTCGCCTTTCGGTCAAGGCGAGGTGTCCGCACTTGCTGTGCGAAACCCTGCTGAATGCGGGAAAATTATCGCAGAGAATTCTCCCGTGATTACGAAGCGGAAGCAAAGGGTTTATTGTTTAACTTCGCCTTCCGCGACAAACTTTTTAATCTCATCAATATTCTCCAAGATAAGCTTGGCCTTGCTAAGCCCGAAAGAAAATGGATATGGGTCATTTTCATCCCTTTTGATTACCAAAACCGGCTTACCTTTAAATTCACTGCGTTCAACCATTTCCTCTC
>PEYI01000061.1 GCA_002774445.1 Candidatus Omnitrophica bacterium CG08_land_8_20_14_0_20_41_16
GCAATGATATGCGCACACTGGAAGAAAAAGCTAAATCCGGAAATAAGCGCGCGAAACTGGCGATAGATATTTTTATTTATCGCATACGTAAATATATCGGTGCCTATACAGCGATAATGTCCGGGTGCGATTGCTTAGTTTTTACCGCCGGCATAGGAGAGAATCAGAAGGATGTCCGTTTGAAGATTACAAAAAATATCTTTAAGCACTTAAAAAAGGCGCCTAAGGTTTTAGTTATTCCTACTAATGAAGAGCTTATGATTGCGCGCCAAACCTATCAATTAATTAAGGGTTAAATTGCGTAGAGTTTATTGCTTGATTTTATTATTTTTGTTTTTTGGCTATGCAATCTTTAGTTTTGCTAATACCTGGCCCCAAGGGATGGGCCAGTATGCGCTTCTGCGCAAGGAAGGGAGCGGCATGAAAAAGGTGGTTATGGTCATTGCTCATAAAGATTTTCGTGATGAGGAGTTATTGCAGCCAAAAGAGGTTTTAGAGAAGAACGGCATAGAGGTTAAAATTGCTTCAACTGAGCTAAGCGAGGCTCATGGTAAATTAGGCGCAGTAGTAAAACCGGATATTTTATTTAAGGATATAAATTTAGCTGATTTTGATGCCATAGTTTTCATAGGCGGCCCGGGAAGTGTGCGATATTGGGATGATCCGTTAGCGCATAAATTATTAAGAGACGCGGTTTCATCCGGTAAGGTAGCTGCGGGTATATGCAGCGCTGCTGCTACCTTGGCTAAGTCAGGGATCTTAAGAGGTAAGAAGGCTACGGTTTTCCCGGGAGATTCTAAAGAGCTTATTGATAATGGAGCAATTTACACTGCCGCGCCTGTTGAGAGAGTTGGCAATATCATTACTGCTGCAGGCCCGCAAGCGGCAAGGGATTTTGGAGAAGAGATCGTAAGGGTGCTCATCGGAGGCAACTAAAATGTTAAGGACAATGTTAAAGTCTAAAATTCATCGTGCGCTAGTAACCGAAACAAATCTTTATTATGAAGGCAGTATCACTATTGATGCTTTGCTTATGCGGGCGGCGGACATATTGGAGAATGAGAGAGTAGAGGTGCTTAATCTTAATAATGGGGAGCGTTTAGAGACCTATGCTATCTGCGGCAAAGCAGGGAGCGGGGTAATCTGCCTTAATGGCCCGGCAGCGCGCGGGGCATGCATAGGAGATCAGGTAATTATCTTATCCTATATATCCGCCGAAGATAAAGAAGCTAAAGCCGTAAAGCCAAGAATAATAAAAGTAGATGGGAAAAACCGTATTAACCCCGCCCTTGATAAAAGAAAGGCCTGATATGGAAGCAAGCTTTGGATTAAGGATTAGGGTATTAGGGGATCCGGTATTAAGAAAAAGGTCTCTTTTAGTCAAAGAAGTAACTTTCCATCACCGCGATGCCTTAAGCCAAATGGCTCAGCTTATGTATGAAAGCAATGGCCTGGGCCTATCTGCTCCTCAGGTGGGGATTAATGAGATGATGATTGTAGTAGATATAGGCAGCGGGCTTTATAAATTAATTAATCCTAAGATCGTAGAGGCCTCTGGCTCGCAGGTTAATACTGAGGGTTGCTTGAGTATCCCCGGAGCCTGTATCAAAATTAAACGCAGCCAGAGAGTTAAAATTAAGGCGCAAGATAATTTTGGTAAGCCTTTGAATATCCAAGCCGAGGGTTTGTTGGCTTGCGTATTTCAGCATGAGATAGACCACTTAAAAGGCAAGCTTATTGTGGATTACGTTTCTTTCCTTGAGAAACTCAAAATTTCCAACCCCCGAGGCCGGAAATGGCAAACATAAAGGAAGGGACTTAAGAATATTCGAGCGCTCTCTTAGCAGGGTTCATTTATGCACGATTTGATTATTATCGGAGCAGGGCCGGCAGGTTTAACAGCTGCACTTTATGCCGGCAGGTTTAAACTGAATACGCGGATATTTGAGAGAATCTCTTGCGGAGGCCAGATTTTGTTATCTCCTGCAATTGAGAATTACCCCGGTTTTCCCGGGGGGATTTCTACTTTTGATTTGATTGATAAATTTAAGAAGCAGGTTGAGGATTTAGGTTTAGAGATAGAAAACCAGAGTGTTTTAGAAATAATTCCTGAGGGTAAATTTTATAATGTCAAAACTGAATCCGGTGTTTTTAAGACAAAGACAGTTATTGTCGCAAGCGGAGCTGCCTCTAAGAGGATTGGGGTAAAGGGAGAGGATAAGTTTATCGGCAAAGGTGTTTCTTATTGCGGCACTTGTGATGGCCCCCTTTTTAAGAATAAAGATATCGTTGTGGTGGGCGGAGGGGACCGGGCAGTAGAGGATGCTATATTTTTAGCCAATTATGCGAAGAGAGTATATCTTGTCCATCGGCGCAGTGAATTCCGCGCTTCTCAAATTTTGGTAGATAAGGCCAAAACAACCCCTAAAATAAAATTTATATTAGAATTCGTAGTTGAGGAAATCATCGGAGGGAACAAGGTAGAGCAGGTGAGGATAAAGAATGTTAAAACCAGCGTTGAGTCTAACCTTTTCTGCCAAGGGGTTTTTATTCTTGCAGGGATAAATCCCAATACGGAATTTATAAAAAATATATTAGAAATTAATGAAGCCGGATTTATAATTATTGATAGAAGAATGCATACTTCCAAAGAAGGGATATTCGCTTGCGGAGATTGCGTAGAAAAAGGCCTTTATCAGGTAATAAGCGCATGCAGCGATGGGGCAGCTGCCGCGGATTCCGCGCATAAATATCTTTTAAAATCATGAATAAATTTCCTACTTACAATAAAAAGCTAAAAGATTGGGTAACGAAGATGGCTAAACTCTGCCAACCGGATGAAATTGTTTGGATAGACGGCACAGACGCGCAGAGGTTTGCCTTAGAAAAAGAGGCAGTAGCTATTGGTGAATTGATTCAGTTAAATTCTGAGAAACTCCCGGGTTGTTTCCTGTATCGCACGGCTATTGATGATGTTGCGCGTACCGAGCAGCTTACTTTTATTTGTACCAAGAAGAAACACGACGCCGGCCCTACAAATAATTGGATGCCGCCTCAGGCTGCCTACCGAAAGGCTAAGGCTATATTTAAGGGCGCTATGGCCGGCCGGACTATGTATGTCATTCCTTTTTCTATGGGGCCGGTAGGTTCTGAGTTTAGCAAGATCGGAGTAGAGTTGACTGATTCGCTTTATGTGGTTTTAAATATGCTGATTATGACTCGCGTGGGAAATCCGGTCTTAAGGTATCTTGAAAAAAAAGACGATTTCACCAAGTGCCTTCATTCTAAAGCGGATCTTGACATAAATAAAAGGTTGATATTGCATTTTCCGGAAGACAATACTATCTGGAGTGTCGGCTCATGTTATGGCGGTAATGTGCTCTTGGGAAAGAAATGCCTGTCGTTGCGTATCGCCAGTTTTATTGCCCGGCGCGAACACTGGTTAGCAGAGCATATATTAATTATGGGCATTGAAGACCCCAACGGCCATATTGAATATATCGCGGCTGCTTTTCCCAGCGCATGCGGCAAGACAAATTTGGCAATGCTTATTCCTCCGGAAGGATTAAAGAGAAAGGGCTATCGTATCTGGACATTAGGCGATGACATTGCCTGGATGCGCGTGGATTCTGACGGGGCGCTCTGGGCGATTAATCCCGAGTCAGGCTTTTTTGGCGTTGCCCCGGGGACAAATTCACATACCAATCTTAATATGGTTGAGACAATAAAGAAAAATGCAATTTATACCAATGTTCTCTTAAAGCCGGACAAGACCGTTTGGTGGGAGGGCGCGGATGGAGAAGTTCCTGCTAATGGAATTGATTGGCAGGGTCGTCCTTGGAAGCCGGGTATGAAAGATCGAAATGGCAAGCCTATTTTAGGCGCTCAACCCAATAGCCGCTTTGCCGCGCCGATTGTTAATTGCCCTTCAGCATCTTTTAGATTAGAGCAGCATCATGGTGTGCCTATCTCGGCAATCGTCTTCGGCGGCCGCAGGGCGCATCTGGTGCCTTTAGTCTATGAAACATTCAACTGGCAGCATGGAGTTTTTGCCGGAGCGACGATGGCATCTGAACGCACTGCTGCTTCTGTCGGTGAATTAGGCGTGGTCAGGCGTGACCCTATGGCTATGCTTCCTTTTTGCGGTTACAATATGGCGTATTATTTTAAACATTGGTTGGATATGGGGAAGCGGATGCCTAAGGCGCCTAAGATATTTCATGTAAATTGGTTTAGGACTGACGAGAAAGGCAAATTTTTATGGCCGGGATTTAAGGAAAACTTAAGAGTTTTAGAGTGGATACTTGACCGTTGTAATAATAAGGTAGGGGCATTTAAGACGCCCATAGGTTATGTCCCATATCCTGGAGATATTGATATGACCGGGCTTGTTTTACCCGCAGGCGCCCTGGAGAAATTGCTTGAGGTAAAACCAGATGGTTGGATTGAGGAGTTAAAAGGGATTAAAAAGTTTTTTACTCAGTTTAAGAAGGATTTGCCTTTTGAATTATGGGAGGAATACGAAAACTTACAAAAGCGGCTTAAGTCAAATGGCTAAAGAAGTTTTGTTGAACACGGATTTTAAAGGGCTAAGGCTTTTTCGTAAAGGGAAGGTAAGGGATGTCTACGATTTAGGGGATAAACTTCTGCTCGTCTCCTGCGATAGGATTTCTTGTTTTGATGTGGTTTTGCCTTGCGGCATACCTTATAAGGGAGAAGTTCTTACTGCCATTTCATCTTTCTGGTTTGATTTCACCAGGGATATAATTCCCAATCATTTTATTACCGCGGACATAAACAAATACCCCCAAGAGTTAAAAAAATATAAACATAGTTTAGCCGGCCGTTCAATGCTGGTGGTGAAAAGCAAACCCCTGCCTGTGGAATGTATTGTCAGAGGTTACTTATTCGGGTCAGGGTGGAAAGAGTATCAAAAAAGCCAGTCTGTTTGCGGGATAAAGTTATCCTCTGGTTTAAAAGAGTCTGATAAGCTGCCGGAAGCGCTCTTTACTCCTTCCACAAAAGCAGCGGTGGGGCATGATCAGAATGTTAATCAAAAACATGTGGAAGATTTGATTGGTAAAGAAACCGCCGATACTCTCGCTCAGGCAAGTATCGCTATTTATAAGAAGGCAAGCGAATATGCTTTAACCCGCGGCATAATTATTGCTGATACAAAATTTGAATTCGGGATGCATAATGGCAAAGTTATTCTAATTGATGAAGCGTTTACCCCGGATTCTTCGCGCTTTTGGCCGGCTGAGCAGTATGCCCCCGGGAGGGCTCAGTCCAGTTTTGATAAACAGTTTGTCCGGGATTATCTTGAGACTTTGGATTGGGATAAAGCTCCTCCTGCTCCGTCATTACCGGAAGATATTATTGAGAATACCAGCGCAAAATACTTGGAGGCTTTGCGTAAGCTTACAGGAAAGGAAATCAAGGTATAAATATGCGCGGCTTTAAAAAGAAGCTGCTGGTACTCTTTAAGGTTTGCGTCAGCATATTTATATTGATATATGTCTTCCGGCAGGTCGATAAATCCAATATCTACCGTATTATAAAACAGGCTGACAAGATTTATCTTCTTTTGGCTTTTTTTATTTTTCTGCTTCAATATGCCATTGGCGTCCTACGCTGGCAGATGCTTCTAAAGGCAGTCAAAATTAACCTTTCCATAAAAAGGGTAATTATTTCTTTTTCCGGGTCGGTTTTCTTTAGTCTGCTTCCTTTTGTTTCGGTAATAGGAGGGGATATTGCCCGGGGCGCTGATCTTGCACAGCACACCCAGAGGTCTAAGGAGGTTATTACTACTGTTTTTCTGGACCGTTTAAGCGGTTACGTGGGGCTGGTGTTGCTTGCGGCTTTTGCCTTTATGCTGGGGGACATACAGGATGCCACTACGCTGTCTTTTCTCCTGGCGATAATATTGGTATTAGTTTTTATCCTTTTAGTTTTATTCAATAAATCACTTTTTTCTTTTGTAAACGGATTTTTCCGTTCCTCTGAAACCGGAGGCATAAAGGATAGCTTAAAGAATATCCATCACGAGCTGCATATTTTTAGGCACCAAAAATCGGTGATTATTAAGAATCTGTTGCTTTCTATAATTATCCAGGCGTGCTCGCCAATAATCTGGATTATCATCTCTTTATCCTTGGGGATAAAATCCCAGCCGCTTTATTTCTTTATTTTTACTCCCATTGTGGGGGCGATTACTATGTTGCCTATCTCCGTGGCAGGTGGGCTAGGCATAAGAGAATATTTTACCGGGTTATTCTTTACTAGGGTAGGCATTCACAATGATATGGCTGTAGCCATGTCATTGGTAAATTCATTTTTTGTGATTATTGCCGGGGTTATCGGAGGCCTAATCTATGTCTTTACAGTACATCATCGACGGATGCAATATAACCCATCACCCTAAGTTCATAAAAAACATACCTAAAAAAACTGCCGATTCCAGGGCTGCCTTAATTGAATTTATCGGGACGAACAGGCTCTGTGGAAGCGAGAATAACGGCGCCTGGGTTATCTTTGACGGATATCCGGATGCAAGTTTTAGGGATCCGGGAAAAGCAAACCTTAAGGTAATATTCTCTAAGGATCAAAGCGCTGATGAAAGGATAAAGAAGCTCTTGGAATTATTTGATAATTCTAAGAATGTTGTTGTAGTCTCTGACGACAAGGAGATAATTTTCTTTGCCAGGGCCTGCCGGGCTAAGGCAATTAGCGTAGAGGAATTTATTAGGGATAAGGTTGAAACTAAGCGTGGCAATTCAATTTTAGACGAAACTAAAGTCAGCTTTAGCGCAATGTCCAGGATTAATGAAGAACTGAGAAAATTATGGTTAAAATAGGATTATTTTCTTGATAACATAGTAAATTATATTGTTTCTAGATTCTTCGTCGCTTCGTTCCTCAGAATCAAGTAAAATAGGCTGGTGCCTATTTTACTTGACTTAACTCTATATTTATGATAAAGTTAAATTAAATTAAGCAGCACAAACCAAAGGGGGTGGAGGATGAATAGTTGGCAAGTGATTTTATTGGAACCAGCTAGGGTCGTTCTTGCGCAGATCGGTCAGTTTTCAGTGAACATCTTGTTGGTGATTATTATCCTCATTATTGGTTGGATTATCTCTAAGGCAATTAGGGCAGTGGTCACTAAGGGTTTAAGAGTAATAAAGCTTAATGAGTTTTCTGATCGTATTGGATTAGAGGTCTTGCTTGAAAAAGGCGGCATAGGATATTCTCTCTCGGAATTAGTAGGGATAATCTGCTATTGGCTGGCAATTTTAGTTACTTTTATGGTTGCCATAAATGCCGTAGGATTAACTGTCGCCGCAGATTTATTGAATAAAGTAGTCCTTTATATACCTAATGTTATTGCCGCTATATTTATTCTGATATTAGGTATGTTTGCCGCTACCATAGTAAAGAATATTGTTTTAACGGCAATTAATAACGCCGGAGTTGCCCAGGGAAAGATTTTAAGCAAGGCCGTCGAAGTTGCCATTATTGCTTTCGCTGTGTTTGTGGCTTTGGAACAGTTAGGGATCGGTATCCGTATAACTGAGCTCACCTTAGGGGTAATCTTAGGCAGCATAGGGTTGGGTTTGGCTTTAGCTTTTGGCTTAGGCTGCAAGGATATCGCGGGAAGGTTTATGAATGATTTCATTGAGAAGCTAAAGAAGAAATAACGCAAGTGTTTATTTAGATGATAAAAATACGCCCAAGAGCAATCTTGGGCGTATTTTTTAGGAGCTAAGAAGATGAACCCCGCACCTTCAAAAAGGTGCGGGGTAAATAAAGAAGGGTGTGCGGGGTAAATAAAGAAGGGTGTGCGGGGTGAAAGAAGTTTCTCTGGTACGATTAAAAGTAGGCCATAAGGCTAAGGTCTTGGATATTTCAGGAGGCAAGGGCCTTGAGAATAAATTAATGAGTATGGGTGTATATAAGAATAAAGAAATCTCTAAGCTAAGCCATATTGGCCTTAAGGGGCCGGTTGTGATAAAAGTAGGCAGGACTATTTTGGCTTTAGGCCATGGCATAGCGGAAAAGATTATAGTAGAGGCTTAAATGATAAAAAAGATATACCTCGTAGGAAATCCCAACGTAGGAAAAAGTGTGGTCTTTTCGCGCCTTACCGGGGTGCATGTGGTTTCTTCCAATTATCCCGGGACAACCATAGGGTTTACCGAGGGTTATTTGCAATTGGGGAATAGTAAGATAGAGGTATTGGATTTGCCGGGAGTATATTCTTTAGAGCCTGCTTCCAGCGCGGAAGAGGTAGCTTTCTCTTTATTAAAACAACATCCTAAAGATGAAATCGTCGTCATTAATATAATTGATTCAACTAATTTAGAGAGAAACTTGCTTTTAACTTTGCAACTGATTGAAGAAGGTTTCCCGTTAATTGCCTGTTTGAATATGTGCGATGATGCCGGGCATAGAGGGATCCATATTGATTACCAGAAATTAGAAAAGCTTCTTGATATTCCTGTAATTCCAACCTGCGCGGTAACCGGCATTGGTATAAAGTTATTGATTGAACGTATGCAAGAAGCGGCGCCTAAATCGCGCCAAAGGCTTATTCACGAGGAGCGTTGGAAAGAGATAGGCCGAATTATTGAAGAGGTTCAGCATTTAGAGCATCGGCATCATACCTTAAGAGAAATGCTGGAAGACGCGTCTGTCCGGCCATTAACCGGGCTGCTCATCGCAGCAGGGGTTATTTATACTTTATTTAAAGTTGTGCGTTTTATAGGAGAGTCAATTATAAGTAAGATAACCGATCCGGTATTCTCTAATTTCTATCAGCCTATACTTGAGAAGTTGACCTTAGGCTGGCAGGAAAAAAGTTTTTGGTTCCATCTCTTAATCGGAGATTTGATTAATGGAAAGATTGACTTTAGGCAATCTTTGGGTATTTTAACCACAGCTCCGTATATTGAGTTTGGTATGGTTTTACCATATCTCATCTCATTTTATTTTATATTAAGCCTTTTAGAGGATATAGGGTATCTGCCGCGATTGGCGATCTTATTAGATAATCTTTTGCATTGTTTAGGCCTTCACGGCTATGCGGTTATTCCTTTGTTATTAGGTTTTGGTTGTAATGTCCCGGGAATTTTATCTACCCGGGTATTAGAATCCAAGCGGGAGAGATTTATCGCTTCAACCTTGATTTCTATCGGCATTCCCTGCGTGCCTTTACAGGCAATGATTTTCGGCTTATTGGGCAAATTTGGAGGGCCTTATGTAGGAGGAGTATATCTGGTCTCATTTTCTTTAATCATAATATTGGGGTTGATTCTAAACTGGGCGTTAAAAGGCTATAGCCCGGAATTTATACTTGAGATTCCTCCTTATCGGCTGCCCCTGTTAACAATGTTATTGAAAAAGCTATATTTCCGTATCAAGGGTTTCTTAATTGAGGCAGTGCCGGTTGTCTTGATAGGAGTCTTATTTGTAAATATCCTTTTATACTTTAAGCTTTTTGATTTTATAACCGGCGTGTTTGCCCCGGTAATTACAGGCTTGTTTGGACTGCCTAAAGAAGCCGTAGTCTCTTTGGCAGTCGGTTTCTTAAGAAAGGATGTGGCGGTAGGGATGCTTATGCCATTAGGGCTTACTGCCAAACAATTGTTTATCGCGGCAACTCTCTTGGCTGTTTCTTTTCCTTGCGTTGCCATATTTGTAGTCTTATGGAAAGAATTAGGTGTTAAATATTTAATAAAAGCAATCCTGATTATGCTATTGGTTAGTATTATTATGGGAACTTTACTGAATTTCGTAATCTTGCGTTAGGATATTATATGTTAGAAGGAGTTACGGAAAGTGGATAACTTTATGAAGAAGATTTTTATAAGAACTTTCGCCCAATAACCCTAACCCACCTAACCCACCTAACCCAGACACTTTCCCAGCCAATCGCCTAACCCAGCCTAACCCCTAACCCAGACACTTTCCCAGCCAATCGGGACAGTGTATCCACCCCAAG
>PEYI01000012.1 GCA_002774445.1 Candidatus Omnitrophica bacterium CG08_land_8_20_14_0_20_41_16
TTTTCTGCTGTAGACCTTTTATGCCTTGGCGCAAAGATAAATGTTGTCATTTTTTATCTTGACATATTACCGCACTACTTTCCTACCTGCCGGTAGGCAGGCTTTTAATTCACAAAAAGAGTATATAATGAAGACATTAAATCTGCTTCAAGGGTAAGTAAAATGTGGGTAAAACTTTTTTGGAGGTATTGCGACTATCTAGGGAGAAGAAACCAAAATTTTGAACCGAGGCCTTCAGTACTTTCTACGCCTACGCTTCCGCCGTGCAGCTCAACGATGTGCTTGACGATAGAAAGCCCAAGGCCAGTTCCTCCGAGCTCACGCGAACGCGCTTTATCTACCCGGTAGAAACGTTCAAATATGCGGGGAATGTCTTTTTCGGGGATACCGATTCCTGAATCCTCTACGATAATTTTGACTTTACCGTTTATTTCTTCACTAAAGATTCTGACAGAACCTTTTTCTTTGTTAAACTTTATTGCATTATCGATTAAATTGGTAACCACCTGCTCTAATCTGGCCTTATCAGCTATTACCGAAATACCAACAGGCAACTCATTTTTAATTTCTATATCCTTCTTTTTTAACTGAGACCTAAAACCAGAAATAACACCTTCAACCTGCTGCCTTAGATTAAAGCTTGTCTTCTTAAGTATTATTTCTTTTGATTCAAGGTGTGACAAAGAAAGTAAATCATTGACCAAACTATCAAGACGCTCAGCATGTTTATGTATAATATTTAAAAAATTGCGGTTATTTTCTTTGTCATCTAAAGCCCCCTCCAGAAGCGTTTCCACAAATCCTTTAATAGAGGTAAGCGGGGTTTTTAGTTCATGAGAGACATTAGCCACAAAATCACTTCTTACGGTCTCCAGCCTTCTTATCTCGGTTATATCATGCACAACCACCAAACATCCGCTAATAACGTTATTATCAAAAATTGGCGTAGCGTTAACTTCAAATATTCTGCGCACTGGATAAATAAGTGCTACCTCGCTTGATACAGATTTTTCTCTTTTTAGGGCCGCACCAATAACTTCAGCGATATCGTTATTGCGTATTGCCTCCAGAAATACTTTTCCTTCAACATCTTTTCTTGCGATACTAAATATTTTCTCAATCGTTGGATTTACCGAAACTATATACCCTGCCTTATCTATAATAATAACCCCCTCAACCATGCTATTAAAAATAGCAGCCAGCTTCTGATTCTGCGTCTTGACCTCTTTAATTTTATCTTCTATATCCTGAGCCATTTTGTTTAAGGTAACTGCAAGTTCTCCTATTTCATCTTTGGAAACCTGTATAATCCTGCGGCTAAAATCGCCCTTTGAAAATCTACGAGAAACCTGAATCATCCTGTTAATCGGCCTTATAGTTTGGGCTGCTATTATTGAGCCTAAAACAAAAGCTAAAACTAAAGCAAAAATTAAACCGAATAAAACTGCCTTACGAATCTCATTTAAAGTCTTTTCCACGCTCTCAAGAGGAAGCGCGAGCCTAACCACTCCTATAAGTTCTTTATTTTCTTTTATAGGTAAAGCAACGTATAGCATATCTATCTTTAGTGTTGAGGAATAGCGTGTATCTATACCAACCTCATTGACCAAAGCTATCTTTACCTCCGGCCGATAAAGATGATTCTCCATTTCTGGAATTTCTTTTTGTGACTTTTCTGAATCAGCAAGAACTTTGCCAAGATTATTAATTACAGTAATGCGACATTTTATTTTCCCACTTAAAGTAGCAATGAGTGGTTCTAAATGCACAATATCTTCTTTCTTAATATTTTCAGCAGTAATTTGATTTTCAACTAGATAGGCCTGATTGATTAAAGAGACTTGAATATTATGGAGGGAATTTTCTTCTAAGTTCTTATCTAAGAAGTAAGCGATAAATCCGGAAGAGATCAGGATTACAAAAATATAAGAAAAAATCAGCTTCAGCTTAAAGCTAATCTTCATATTCAAATCTATATCCGTAATTTTTAACGGTAAGAATACGCTTTGCTTCACTCTTTAGCTTCTTACGTAGCGTCCTGATATGCACATCTACTGTGCGGGTCTGGATTTCTATAGCGTTATTGAAACCCCAGATATTATCCAAAAGGTAATCGCGTGATAAAACCCTACCCTTTGCTTTAATCAAGGTCTTTAAGAGCTCGAACTCTTTCGAGGTAAGTTCAACTGGTTTATCTTTAACAGTAAACGCAATCTTAGAAAAATCTATGGTTAAATCGCCTATCTTTAAAATCTCGGGTAACTTATCATTTTCTTTTCCTCTTCGCAGCACTGCCTTTATCCGGGCAATAAGCTCTCTAGGGCTAAAAGGTTTAGTTACATAATCATCAGCCCCCAGCTCAAGGCCTACTACCTTATCTGATTCCTGAGTTTTAGCTGTAAGCATAATTACCGGAATTGCAGCTGTTTTTCTTTCGAGCTTGAGCTGCTTACAAACCTCAAGGCCATCTACGCCAGGCAACATTAAATCCAATAGGATAAGATCAGGATATTTTACATTCGCCGCATCAAGAGCATCTTCTCCATCATGTGCGACTAAAATCTTATATCCTTCTTTCTTTAGATTATAATCCAACATCTTGACTATATCTTTTTCGTCTTCTACGATTAGGATAGTTTCTTTCATAGGAAAGTTTATTACTAGGAGTGAATCTTTATAGAAATTAAGGGTCCCTCTCGTATCCCACAAGGGGAAACCTCTCTAAATTTACTAGCTAATTATATGCGCAATACCTCAATATATCAAGAATATTCTGGATTTAGAGAGATAGTTCCTCGCGAAATTTGTCCATCTTGTCCGGTCATTTTTGGCTGGAAACTGCGTAACTATTTAAGAGGTAAATGAATACAAAATGTCCACCCTTGAGAGGCGGACATTTTTAAACAATCTTAGAAAGTCACTACTTTATCGCTCTCTTTGATTATCTCGTACATATCCTTCATTGTATTAATTGGACACATTTCGGTTCCCTCTTGATTGCGAGATTTTATGCATGTTCCACAGGCAAGGATTTTGCCGCCTGACTTTAAGAGACTATCCGCCTGATCAATCGTGTTAAACTTTTCGGTGCTTATGTTCTGATACTCAACGCCTTTACCGGTCAAAAACACCTTCACTCCATCCTTCTGACTAAGGCAGAAATTGGCGTATCGTAGCGCATTCCAACAAGTCTCCGCGTCATTGCTCGAAATTATAATCCCTATCTTCATTTTACCCTCCATCCCAATTAGACAATCTTTATAGCCTGAACTAGGCATATCCGTTCGCACCCTTTTAGCTTATCGCACTTTGTTTCATCGGTTACTTTACATTTTTGAGTAGCCTTATCAATATAGAGAATCTTCTTTGGGCATAACTCTACGCATTTGGCGCAACCAATACACAAAGATTCGTCAATAATCACAATTTTATTCATTAAAACTCTCTTTAATGGCAACCGTGTTGTGCACAAGCATTATCTACGGTTATTTCCTCAAGCCCGCCCTTAGTGAACTGACTGACGATATCTGCAACCGTTCCCGGAATAGCCCGGTAAGCCTTAATCCCACCCTCATTAAGCTTTTGAACCGCCCGGCTACCCATTCCACCAGTAACCACAGCATCGATCGACTTTCCCATGAACGCATTCATTGGCTGGCACATCCCGTGCGCATGATGCTGGTTCGCATTGTCAATAATCTCTACGGAATCTTTCTCTGTATCAACAATGGTAAAATACGGCGCGCTGCCGAAATGTCCAAAAACTTTTGCATTCTTACCTTCATTTGTTTCTGTTGGAATACATACTTTCATTTTACTGCTCCTCTCTTGGCTATAATAATAGTCTGACATACATCCCTATAAACCTTAACGCTTAACCCCGCTTTATCCAAAAATGTCTTTACGCTCTGTAATGACATTTTAGAAGCTGCATGACTATGGCCATCCATCCCGTGCACCTTTTGCATAATACGTTCTCCTCTTTTATTTATATCTACTATAACAAGCTTGTCTTTGGCCAGCCTAATCATTTCTTTTAAACACCTGACAGGATTCTTGGCATGGTGAATGAAATTAACTGAAATTACATAATCAAAAGAATCATCTTTATATTGCAATCTTTCGGCGTTCATAATCTTAAGAGTTACTAATTTATCGAGTTTTAAAGCTTTAAGACTGGCTTTAGCGACATACTGAGCTTTTCTATCTAAATCAACAGAAGTTAACTTAAAGCCTTTCCTGGCTAAAGCAATAGCCATGTGGCCCTTACCTGTTCCAACTTCTAATATCTTTGCTTTACTAAACTTGGCTTTAGTAATAATTAAATTTCTAGCCTTTGGTATATCGTAGCCGTATTTCTTAAATAGTTTTAGTTTATCCTGATCCTGTTTTACTAAATTATCCATTAGCATACCCTTTTAACCTTTCCGCCTTCTATCTTTAATGCTTTAGCGTTTAGAAGGACATCGGCTATCTTTTTATGAGCTGATTTTATAATATTGCCGAAGGTCTGCCGGGAAATATCCATCTTTTTGGCTGCATCTTCCTGATACAGACCTTCAAAATCCGCAAGCCTGACCGCCTCTAGTTCATCTAGGGCGAGATTCACCTCTTCTAAGCTATCCAAAGGTATACCGCGAGGTTTAAAGTAATTCTTATCTGGACTACATCTTATTCTTCTGCATCTACAAGGCCTGGTCATATACTTTCCTTTTAGTTATTGGCATATGCTAATAATACATTACAACTAAAAATTTGTCAAGCATCACTTTTAGCATGTGACAGAAACAGTCATATCTTTGGCGCTACAGATAATAAAAAAATGTGAGTTGTATCTACCTTACCATCTAGTAGCTACAACTCACATTGTATAATCCTAAACCCACTGCCTCTATTTATGCCGATATTTAATTACTCTAACCTTTTCCAGAGTAATCAAACCTTCTTCGACCACTTTATCAAGAAAAGGCAGCAGTTTATTGAGATTCTCCTCAGTATCGACCAATTCGATTACCACAGGAAGATCTTCGGAAAGACGCAAGAGTTTTGCCGTATGCATCCGGCTATCTGCCCCAAACCCCATAATGCCTCGCGTTACCGTTGCCCCCGCAAGATTCATCTCCCGTGCCTTAAGGACAATCTGTTCATAAAGCGCCTTTCCTCCATAGTTATCTGATTCACCTATAAATATCCGTAAAAGCATTCCTTCTTCGGGTAACTTCATTGTAACACCCCCTTTATTTATACAAATTTAACAGTGTTTTTGAAACAAAATACCCCAAAAATACAGCACCGATGCTCAAGATAACTGATAGAATCACATTCATAAGAGCAATCCGGTATTCGCCGTCTCTCATTAGGTTAAATGTTTCAAGACTGAACGTGGAGAATGTTGTATAACCTCCAAGTATACCGATAAAAACAAAGAGCCTGACATTTGGCGAAATAGCGAAACGATCGACAATCCCCCACAGAAAACCAATCGCCAAAGATCCTGTTATATTCACGACCAATGTACTTATCGGAAAAACTCCACCTGAAAACCGATAATCAAGCCCACCTGCAATGTAGCGCAGGAGCGTTCCGATCGCACCACCCAGAGCTATAACAAAAAACCTCAACATAAACTGACCCTCCTTTTCTTAAAAGTAGGAGTTATCAGCCCTGTTGAGGCGGTTAAAGGCGAACTCCATCGCCTTTGATTTAATTTATCATAGTTGGTTTAATGCGCAAGATAATTCGCAAAAAGAGGTATTTCCTCTTTGGACACCCAGAAAGGGGTCACCATAAAAGCATTCTCTATAAATAGGTAAACAAAAAGGCTACTGACCCTTTTAGATCAATAGCCTTTAGAATTACCTATATTTCATGTTGCCCCTCACTGTGTTCGGGATAAATTTCTTATCCGAAAATGAGAAAAATTTAAGGGTCCCGCTCTTATGAGCCGAAGGGAAACCTCTCTGAATTTATTAGCCTAATTATTGGCGTAATACCTCAATATATCAAGAATATTCTGGGTTTAGAGAGGTTATTCTCTCGCTGAACTTGTCCTATTTGTCCGGTATTCTTTGAACAAGTTAATTTAGAGGGCAACCTCCCCTTTTTCTCCGGTACGTATTCTTATAGCATCATCAACAGGATAAATAAATATTTTACCGTCACCGATTTCCCCCGTCCGGGAACTTTCGATAATAGCCTTACTTATGCGTTCAACATCTTTATCTTTAACAATAATCTCAATCCTGGCCTTAGGAAGAAGTTCTATCTTATATTTTTCTCCCCTCCATTGCTGCACAACTCCATTCTGCTTACCATGACCTTCAATTTCTGAAATCATAAGCCCAGTTACACCTGCAGTACTCAGCGCCTGACGCACATCATCAACACTTTCCTGCCTAATAATAGCTTCTATTTTTTTCATTTTATCCTCCCAAAAATAATAATTTTATTCTTTATCAACCTTAATAAAAGAGTACGCCGGCTTTCTCCCGGAAAATTCAGGATAAGCGGAATTACCATGTTCTCCAATATCCAAACCTTCGATTTCTTCCTTAAGACTTACCCTGATACCCATTGTATATTTTAACACTAACCAAAAGACCAGAGAAATCAAGAAAGTAAAAATTGCTACTCCCAATATCCCTGTGAGCTGAGAGATCAAAAGCTTTGTCCCCCCGCCGTAAAATAAACCATTGCTAATGGATATACCCGCAATCTTATCTTGTGCAAATAATCCCACGCAAAGCGTACCAAAGATACCATTCACTAGATGCACTGAAAGCGCACCTACCGGATCATCAATCTTGATTTTATCAAAGAAAATAACCGCAAAAACTACGAGTATGCCTGCAATTGTGCCAATAATAAGAGAGTTAGGTACACTTACAAAAGCGCAAGAAGCAGTAATAGCGACAAGCCCGGCAAGGCATCCATTTAATGTCATCCCTAAATCTGGCTTGCCTAGTAATATCCATGATAATAAAGTAGCGCTAATCGTCGCCATTGCCGCAGCCATATTAGTAGTAATCGCTACATGGCTAATAGCTATGGGATCAGCTGACATAGTCGAACCAGGGTTAAAACCGAACCACCCAAACCAAAGCACAAAAGTACCTAATGTGGCCATGGACAGATTATGCCCAGGGATAGGATTAATTCTCCCTTTGGTATATTTTCCAAAACGCGGACCCAAAACCAAAATCCCAGCTAAAGCTGCCCATCCTCCTACTGAATGCACGACAGATGAACCAGCAAAATCAAAAAAACCTTTTAACTGCAACCAGCCTCCTCCCCATATCCAATGGCCCACGATAGGATAGATAAACATAGCCATCAGAAACGAGAAAACAATAAACGTGCTATACTTAATTCGCTCTGCTACTGCTCCTGAAACAATAGTAGCTGCTGTTCCGCAAAAAACCAATTGAAAAAAGAATTTTGCCCACATCGGAACACCCGTCCAGGAAAGTGCCGAGTAAACGCCTTTATAAGCTGTACCAATTGCCGGAGAGTTATCTAATCCGCTGGCAAAGAAAAGGCCCTTTAACCCAATCCAAGCATTACCATCTCCAAACATAAGACCCCAACCTAAAAGTAAAAACCCCACTGAAGATACCGCAAAAACAACAAAATTCTTAGAAAGAATATTAACGCAGTTCTTTGAACGCGCAAACCCTGACTCAACCATCGCAAACCCTAAATTCATAAAAAACACCATTTTGGCGGTGATCAAAACCCAAATTGTATCAATCATTATCTTCATCGTCATATCCATAGCTACTTCCTCCTTTTTATTTTATACAGAGCACCCTCTCAACAATTAGCCTTTAGTTAGAATACATAATTTAAATACACTCCACCGTATAATCTATTTTTCTGATTCCCATTATTCTTATCGCTAATATTACCCCAGGGAATAGAATAATTAATATTAGGCTTACAAGTTAAATTCTTTAATAAAGGCACGGTAACCCCTGCTCCTAAAGCTGCGTCCCCACCTTTACCGCGATAATACTGTTTGTTATTAAAACCAACATGGCCTAAAAAATCCAAGCTCAAATTATACTTGCTCAGGACAAACGGTATACTATGAGATAAATTTAGCACCGTATAACTGCCTTGGCCGCCACCATCCTCTTTCTTACCAAAATCATAGTAATAATAAATAGCCGGAGAAAGCAATAATTTGGTAAAAATTATCCCTCCGTAGACCTCACGGCTAAAGCCTCCCGAAGCGCCATCAGAAGGCGCAGCATCCGGAAAATCATAATAAGTAAACCCTGTAGAAAAAGCCACGCTAGAAAAACTATATGTATAATCAAAGAGATAGTCTGTTTCGCTGGATCTTAAACTATCCTTGTTTTGCAGATCGTGATTTAGCCAAATACCTACTTTTATTCTGCCATACTTTGATTCCGGGCTGCGCACATAAAAACCCGGCTGGACTACGGCATCTCCATCTAGCATTATGCCTCTCCACATATATATGGAATTAAAAGCCAAGTCTCCAGAAACTTCAATCCCTGAGGTCGATAAAATACCATCCAATAACCCGCCTTCAGCTGCCTGTGCCGGGCTGAATATTAATACACCTAAAAATAAACTTAAGAATAAACCTGTTTTAAAGCTTTTCATCATTACCTCCTCATAAAAAAAGAAGGCGCTCCATTTCTAGAACGCCTGTGTTAAAAATTACACTTCAATGTGTCTTACATTACTACAAGTAAAGAATACTTCAAACTGGTAACTAAATTTTATCCAAATGTTTTTTGGACTTGGCCCTAATTTTCTGCATCATCTTTACTACACTAACATGAGATACTCCCATGCGCTGGCCAATATCTCTGGTAGATAGACCCTGACTAAAATAATCAAGCAAATCTATCTCCTTAGAATTAAAACCATCGCTCCAAATACTTTGTACTAAAAACTTATTATGGAGATCCTCACGGCAGTCATCACAAGCCCAAAATTCACCAAGAGCATCCTCCAAGGTGGCACCTTCATTATTACTTAAAACCGTATCAACGCTAATGATATTAGAGCACTCATTAATTTTACGAATATAATTTTTTAGATGAAAATAACAACCTTGCAAAATATAGCTATCTGTTTTATCATTAAGTTTACCTTTTAAAAAATTGCTCCAAAGATGAATAGTCGCCTCTTGATAAAGATCGTCATGGTCAAAAGAACGATAGTGCCCATTTAACCGATAGACAATCCTTTTTATAGTTGGCGATAACCTTTGGTTCAACTCTTCAAAGCTCATATTTTAATCCTTAAGTAAATAAAAACGTCTCTATCCCTATTTTTTAAATAAAGATTGAGACGTCTCTGTCTTTAAAAAATAAAGCCCTTCTTAAAAGCATTTTTGCTTTAAGAAGGGCTTCCTTGTCCTAGAAAATGGAAAAGCCCCAAATTATTTTGGGGCTTCTTTGCTCGTTTGACATCTCTGTCGAAATAAGTGTATCATTGTATCATTCTTTGTCAAGAATTATTTTTTCTAAACTATTAAAATAATTATTTAAATAATTAACATACCATTTTTGGATTCATCTCTTTAACAGTTTTGCGATAGAAAACCTCTCTCCCCGTATATAATGGCCTTCTGAAGCTCGAAAATGTCTCAACTATTGCCCTTATTTTCATTATATAGCGAGCATTATATAAAAGAGGAATTGGCCTATTTTGGTCCTCCTACGCTCACTTACAAGTAAACGAGGGTGAGCTTCGGAGGATATAAACGTAGTGCATAAAAATATCACGAAAGGTACGTAAGGAGAAGAAGTGGGGTGGCTGACGGGGAACGATCCCGCAAACCGGTCAAGTCTTTTTTCTCCTGTAAAAGTAAATATGAAACATCGCTTCGTTACCCATAATTTTATACTTTTACCAATTCCA
>PEYI01000020.1 GCA_002774445.1 Candidatus Omnitrophica bacterium CG08_land_8_20_14_0_20_41_16
AGCTCCGGTCAATATAACTACTCCTAAGCCACCTGCTTCCTTAAAACGAAATATTTCTTCCAGCATTGTTATATTGGCACCTCTGCCTTGAACCATAACTTTTTTCAGCCAATCTTCCTTCGAACCTACCTTAGCTCCAGAATATCCTTTTTCAAGCATCCTTGCGCGCCCTACAAGAGCATTTGTTAAAGCTTGAAATTCATTATTAAAGTGCACATCGTTTTTCTGGCTATTTGTTTTGGCTAAAGGAGTAACAGTCTTCTTCTCTATATCTATACCGACATGTTCGCCTGGGTGATTAAGTCTTGCCTCAGCATCAAAATATACTGCTGCAATTATTTCTTTGCCACCGGGTTGCATTTCTAATTCGTCTCGATTTTTTATCTCTACCGTATACTTTTTGTTTGCATAATTCAAAACCTCTCTAATTAAGGCAGGGCTAAGAGCAACGTCATTTCTTACCTCAAACATCTCGCCTTCATTTTTGAAAGCCTGTGTCCTAGAAGCATAAATTTCACCATTTTCTGTTTTGGTTTCTCCTCCAAATAACTTAGTGAGCAAATTATGGTACTCTTCGACCACCTGCTGCCTCTTGTAATCCGTTTCTCTCCTTCCTTCTCCAGCTTCAACCACATGCATACTTACCCAGTCTTCACTATCCGGAATAATCATAAGGCGATCCCTAAGTACTTTCTCCCACGTCGCCCGTTGAGATGTCCCCAAGAAAAACTGGTAATCTTCATTAACAACAATCAACATAGGTTTCTTTAAGGTATCCTCTTCGACTCCCTTAATATCTTTAAGATTTACGATAGCGATGTCTTTATTGGTTATGTTTCCTTTAGGAGTACTTAAGCAATCACGGAGAGTCTGCTCTGCTTCAGCGTGATTCTTTACCAAAATAAAGCTCCCTTTGCCAGGTAACTGGCCATCTAAACGTTCGGAGTTGAATAACAAGGGTAACAAGCTATTCTTTCCTTGGCCGGTTTCAGCAAAACCCACAAAAATTGGCATTCTGTTATCACTATTATTCAAACCTGTTAAAACCTCAGGTATAATTTCTCTTACCATTTCTACTTGTTTTGGGCCTTTTGGTGAATCAAAGAAATTCAGAATTTTCCCTACTGCCTCGTTTCCAAGCTGCTCTTTAGATTTCGTAGCCAGCTCTACGTTTCTCAGCCCCTTCGCAGAAAGCCCGGCTAATTCAGCCTGACGCGCTGTAGTAATAGGCCCTTCTTTGGTAATGGGAGTTACGCCTGCAGGAAGTTTCATCCCTTTAGGAAACGCCGTTTCATTTCCCTCGCTGTCTCTGACAATCGTATACTTACTTAAATCAACTCTGCTATTACCTGATAAATCCTCGCCTCTCCACGCCGCACCCGGCCCAATGCCTGTGCCTGGCTCTTCCGAAACAACAGGAGCATTATTGCTTGTGGATCTTGCGTTATCGCTAACTCCTAACCAATTGGCGACTTTCTGTTTACCTGCTGGGATTATGGGCTTATTATTCGCACCAAATAATACAGGAGAAACTTCTGTTTTCGGCGCTTGGCTATCTATGCGATCACCACGAGAATTAAATAAGGGTGCTTCTGTTCTTGGAATTATATTGCCTTCGGCGTCTAAAGACCTACCTTGTGCGTCAACTAGTCTACTGACAGCCTCTGCGCTAGAGAGTTTTGCCTGTACAGAAGTAGCCGGAATCCTAAAGAAACCGGCCCACTGTATAAATTCGCTCTCTGGCGTGCTGAATACGGCGCGGTCTTTTGGTGTTAGACCATTACCATCAATTAAATTACTTAATGAGGCTAAGGAATATTTTCCTGTATTACCAAAATAATTTACGGTTTCCTTTAATCCAGTAACTACACCGGGCATAAAGATGCCTAAAGAATATGCGTGATTTAACCCCTCTATTGCCTTAGGAGTTACGACTTTACCGAGATTAAGTTCTCCAAATAATTTGCTTTCAGCAGAGAAAGGCCGTTGGATATTTAACAACTTGCTTTGGACTGCCGTAGGCGTTTCTGAAGCCCTTGTTTGCAAAATACCTATCACAGGCGCCATCCAGACGCCTGAACGTGGGCCATAAACAAAGCTGGATAATAACTCTCTCTGTCCCTGGCCCGACCATAAAGATTCGTATTTAATATTGCCGGCAGAATCTTTTGTTTCAATAGTAAATAAAGGCACTAACGGTTTTCCATCTATTGCGTGTTCTAAGTTAGTAAATGCACCCTTCCAAAAAGCGCCACCGACAGTAAATGACGGACTGACATACAACCATGTTAAAGCGCCTCTTACAGAAGAATTGAATAATTTAGCAGGGTTAGTATATAGGGCCTGCAAAGAAAAATCGCGCTCAGCTATATAGCCACGAGTTGAAGTAGGAGAAAATATATTTTTGGTTGTCCCTAAATAAGAAGCGGCTAACATACCAATCGCCGCTCCACCCAGAACGCTTGCTACAGCTTGACCAAAAGTATAGTCATTGCCGGATCTATATGAACCCAAAAGATCATGAGTAAGCTTGATTCCTGCGCCGGTAATCGCGCCATATTCTATTCTTGCCAGATTTATACCTGATTGCGTAGCAGCAGGAAGACCTTTTATACCCAAACCAATAAGGCCGCCTGTAAGCATATTCTCAGAGGTAAAGCTGCCTTGGATATTTTCTAAAATACTGCCTTTTCCAGCCATTGTCTTTAGCCCGGCAGAAAACAACGGTACGCCTGTCGCGCCTAATAAGAAAGATCCTCCATAGCGCACTACATTACTTTCAGAATTAATTCTAAGGAAGGAGATACCGATACCCTCAGATCGTTTAACAATATTATTGACAGCGGCAATACCCCTATTGGCTAATGCGCCTGCGCCAGTCATAAAAATTCCAAACGCAGCGCCTTTTGCTAAACCTCCGCTATAAATATCGAACGCTTCGTAGAAATTTAACGCTTTTGCTCTGCCGGTTTCATTTAAACCTAAAAGATTCCCTACGGTTGCTGTGGTTAAATCTATTTGTCCCCATAAAGGAGCTTGCGTGCCTATTGCGTATCCGGTCTTTAGTAAGAATTGGCTACTGGCATTCTTGACCAAAGTAGAACCTTCGGCAATTAAAGGATTAAATACTTTGCCAGCTGCCGGCGTAGCAAGACCTGAGGTGACGAGCAAGAGGTTCGTATCCCATCCCAATGTTTTACCGGTTGTAGCCGATGAAACCGCATTGGGTATTCCTACGGTAATAGCTTCCGATATAACAACTTTGTTAACGAGTAAATTCAAAGCTACCGCGCCCTCTTGGCCTAATTCTTTTCCTACCAGATTAGCTGCTTTAGTGCCTACATAAGTAGTAGCGGAGGAGGGGACGATCTTAAAAACACTACTTAACGCCCCTATGCCGTCTAACACCTTACCAAATATAACGCTGGATACGCCAGCCATAGCAGCGCCGTCGGCTATATCGCCTATAATCTCGCCTACGGGTTTAGCCTTATCTGTTTGCCCGCTGGCAGCATAATAATTATTCTCATAGGTGCTCTTCAGGAAGTTAATATATGTGTTAAGCCATACTCCTACGTTAAACCATATTACGCTATTCACGGCTACATTCGCTGCTAAAAGGATTGGGATACCCACGGCTACAGCCGGTGCTAACAAATTTATATCCTCTACCATTTGCTTGCTGCCTAAACCTGCCATTATTTTCCCCCAACCATAATCTAACCTACGATTTCCTTCATCAAGAACGCTACTATCACCAAAAGTTAATAAATAGTGCACACTACCTCTTAGTTTTGTTATTAAAGACGCTCTTAAGATATTAACTACCCCTTCTGCTATGCTATCTAATCCCTTGTGCCTTGTAGAATTATTCTGTAGGCCCGATCCCTCAATCAATTTCTCGCCCTTCTGCTCTAACCATTTGCCCAAAGAACCAGCTTCAAATGCAGCTCCGGCAGCGCTAACTTTAAATTTACCTTCCACTTCCAATTTCTTATAATTCTCCAGAGCTTCCTTTAATCCACCCTTGACTTTATCGGGATTAATATTATCAATTCCTGATTGTTTAGAAATATTCCTGAGCTGCTCTTTGGTTTGTTCTTCTTTTACTTTTTGAACTTGCTTAAGGTATGCGTCTTGCGGTTTAGTGAGTTCTCCCTTGATATAAGTTTCTTCGGTTAATCCTATTGTCCCTGCCTGCTTTTCAAAACTTCCTTTGCTAAATGAAGCCTTTAAGTTGTTCCATTCTTCTTTTCTAATATCTATAATATTTTTATTATCATAAAGCCTATTCCCAGCGGGAGAACTTATAGAATACAATTTCCCATCCTTACTAAACCAATATACGCTTCCGTTTTCCTGCCTTACTCCTATGTAACCATCTTTAGAATAAGCCTTATCGCCTTTCATAAACCTCTTACCAGTATCTTTCATAAACCTCTTACCAGTATAGAGATATTCATCGCCGGTAGGGTTACCTCTGAATTTTGAACCTGCTGCAATGTTATTCGTTATTTTACCGTCTTTAACTGTAGCAGTATAACCTGTTTCGGGAATCATCTTCCTGCCATCGGTAAGATATATATTCCCGCCCTGATAGCGGTAGCTTAAACCTTTAGCCATGGAAATAGCGCTATAATTGAAGATGCCTTTATCATCTATACCCATAATAACCGGCATCAGCGAATCTTCTCCGGCAGTAAGGATTCCGCCCTTGTTGCTATAGACGCTATGCTTAAGTTGATCCAAAGAGCTTCCTAATGTGGGTAGAGAATCTTTCCCTTGCGTACTTTTGCCTTTTTCGCCTACTTTAACTTTTTCATCACCCGGTTTTACAAAAGAAAGCCCGCGGACAAGATAACCAGGAGCAATACCTCCCTTACCATCAACATTTTTAATCAATTCCTGGGCGACAACACCTTTGGTATCCCAATTTCCGTTATTAACTCTCTGCCGGATATTGAATAACCCGTTTTCAAAGTTAACGAGCTCATCAGGAACAATCCATTTCCCTTCTTTGTTGTTTATCTGATAATTGACTAATTCATCGACTACTGTCTGAACCCAATGGCCGCCTCTTGAATAAGCTTTCGGGAGTTCTTCTGGTTTAGAAAAATAGGTATGTAAAATCATCGCGCCGTTTTCAACCCGGCCATTCTCGCGGAAGGTAAACTTATCGCCATTATCTGCGCCAAGGTAAGAGATGGTTAACCTTCCAGCTATATCCCTGCTTAATCCCCATGCCGGTGTATTCTTTTCTGACGCTTCGTTATCTTTATTTTGAGTCGATATGTTATTCCGAGCTGCGACATTTGCGTAAGTCAAGTTAGCAGCCTGTTCGATAATGCCAAAGTTGAATCTGCCATCTTCGCCGCGACCAAGCGTAACCAGCGTCGGGCCCTCAATACTAACTAAACCGTCTTTGACGCTAGTAACCTTATATTCCTGATATTTCTCGTCTTCATGGTTAAGGGTTATCTGCTGCGCTTGTTTTAACTTCTCTGTATTTTTATTTCCCGCAAGAGCAAGGGCGACGCCCGAAGCGGTAGTAATATATTGTAATCCGGTAGGAATGAACGGTAAATCGTTATAGCCATAATGAACAAGGGGTTGGTTACCCTGCGTTGCTTTATTGCTTTGCAACGCCAGCGGAGCTATAAATGAACGTTCTCCGTCGCTGGTCTTCGTATATACCTTAATTCCGAAATTTGACGACGTTAACCCTAAACCACTATTATAGGTGTATGTACCATCAGCAACATCCCAACCGCCTTTCTTTGAATCCCAATCAAGCAGTTGAGAATGGGTAGAAATAAGATACCCTACGCGGGCATTAAGATTCCCTAAGCGTGGGTTATCGCTAATAATTCTCTGCCTTTCAGCTTCGGGAAGATCAGCTACGCTAAATTCGCGATACTCAGGCATATTAAAATGCGTGCGGCTAAGCATCATAGCGTTATCAATACCGCTATCTTGGAATGTTACCTGGGAATCATAGCCCTTACTCAATATAAAAGACAAGGTTGTGTTGCCATTAAATTCTTTTCTTATGGATGTTACAAGCGCATTAGTTTTCTCGATGCCACCGAGAGAATAAGCAAGAATATTAACATCCTTGGTTTTCTGATCGACATAAGCCGGAATATACCATTGTGCATTAGGCCCATAGGCAATAGCTGCGGTAGCATTCTCATCAACCATATAGCTGCCGTCACGATTCTGGTCAGGAACTATTATTAAATCGTGTGTCCCGGAAACTACATTAACAGCGCTTTCAACCGTAAGCTTTTCTTCAGCGGGGTTAGCCAAAGTAACATTATCCGAAGGCAACAGATTTAGTTTGGCTGTGAATTGATCTTGGGGATTAAGAAAACTATGCTGGAATTCTTTAGAAGATTGCGGCATAAGTAGGCTAAATCCGTCTTTAGTATATGAAATATAACTTGATACGAGATTTAAAGTAGTATCATTATACGGGGTTTTAAGAGACTCTCCGTTGCCGGCATTTAAAGCAACCAGCGCTGAATCTCCGGAGATAGTTACTCCGAGAGAGCCATCGAAAATCCCAAGAAGTGCCGATGAAGAAAGGCCTTCCGGAGCATTGAATCCGATTATGCTAGCTTTAAGATCACTCTCTCCATAACGGCTATCTGGAGACGTAATAACCTTATCTTTCCCGGCGTCTGGTATAAGTAATCCGGTTTTATCTTTAAATCCGGATTCATCGATACCCAAAAGCTCACCATCATTAGCGGAAAACTTAAAATAGCCACCATTTATCTCCGATATAGCACGAGTTATAATATTACCTTGGCTAGAAACGAAGCCGGAAATATTAATGTTTTTTGTCTCACCACTGACATTACCTATGGCAAATAAGGAATTCTTAACACTCGTCTCGGTGGCTCCGTCCGTTTCAAAACCAATTAAACCAGAGTTATTTACCTCCCCTTTAATATCTATACCATGATAATTGAAATTTTGAGTTGACGCGAACTCTCCTTTACGCATTAGGATTCCATCTTGCATCATCACTGCTTCGGCGTATTCATTATCACCTAAAGACCACTCTGCTCCTGAGCTATAATCTTTAAGATAATCGCTAGGCTGGTTCATATAAAAGGTGTCGCCAACGCTACTAACTAATCCATTCTCAGATATTCCGACATTGGCATTAGTCTTTGTTAAATCAAAAAACCGATCTTCTCCATTTTTAATTAATGTAACGCCGTAATAAGACGAAGCATTTCCGGAAGATTGCATTGTTTCTTGGTTACCTAAATTTTTCTTAGCCAAATTATCTTTTGTATATTCCTCGCCGTTTACGCCTATGTTATTGAAAAATTTATTATCCGAATGATAGGCCACGCCGGTAACTGTTGTTTTCCCGCTGTCGTTAGCCGCTACAACACTGGCTTCTACTCTCCCTTGCGTTCCGTAAGACCGCGGTACTCCTACGATATCACCCACCTTATAATCAACAAGACTCATACCACCAAATTGAGCGTCCCAAGCCCCTTGATAAGTTGCCGGGCTATTGCCTGTTGTTACATCTAACTTTATCTGGCTATAACGAGCTGCAAATTCTTCGGAAGTAACAGAAGGCTCAACGGTTCTCGTACTGCCATCACTATTTTCAAATCTTATCAATCTATCAGCTTCTGCGACAGATATCGTTTTAGAATCAATAAAGCTAACTCCTGTTACCACACCTAGAGATGACAAATCAGAAGTCAAAACCGTTCCGATAACAGGCATCTGGCTGCCCAAGACCGGCTCAACAGGAAGATATAATATTCCATCCCCGCTATTTACTGGTACGCCATATTTTTCCAAAGCCTGCGGATCATATTTGAAATCTCCTATTTTATTATTACTGAATGTGCTAAGCGCTAAGCCGTATTCTGTTATCTTGGTGCCATCGCTCCGATCAGATACTATTGTCGGTTGATTATCTTTACCATAAACAATGCGCAGGTTTTCTTTCCAAATTGTAGGCCCGGCATTGCCGTTAGCAAAAGAATTGTAAATGATTACTGAATTAGAAAGAGGCTTGCCGTCCACGCCAAAGCCAGTGCTGTTGGCGTACACGCTAACCTGATTAAATACCTGATTGCCCCAGATATTCTCAATGTTTAAAGTCTCCAGGGTATTTGTAGCTGTTCTTCCTTCCTTAGTGTTAGTATTTAATACTGATGCTAAAGTCAAACGCCCAATCTGGTTATTCCCTTCTCTATCAATATAGTTGGTCATAAAGCTGATAGGTAGGCCTAAGAATTGACGAGCGGAAGTAGGCACCACAGCAGCCACCGTCCCTCGCATATTATTTACCGCGCCCTGCTGGTAATAGTCATGGGCTAACTGGCCCCATCCGGCGATGAAGCTATTGCTCTGGTCGCTGGAATTCTGGTTGTACAATGAATAAGTGTCGTTGCCATTACTTATCCAGGTATTGCCGCTGGCATCCCCATACTTTAAACCTGATCGGGGGCTATTGCTCATAAACGGCGTTATGCTGTCTGAGGTTCCCATCAGGTCCATCAGGTTAAGGGTAGTAACTGTGCCGTCACTTAAAGTTAAATTAACTTTAGAGCCATCGCCTATAATCGAACCCCTGAGCGAATTCTTCTCCATCTCCTGCCTGAGTAACTCCGGAGTCCTCGGAGCGAATGTCGAAGTCAGGCTCTGCATATACCCTATTTCGCCAAAGGCGCTTGTGTCGCGGCCAATATAACCAAAACTTAACACCCTTAAGGAATCTGTGGATAAGGCGTTGGTAACACTGCCAAATACGGAGCCTGATGTTGAAAGAGGGGTTAAGGTTTGGTCGGGTATTTCCTGGCCGCGGATATCTCTTGTTCCCAGAGAAATGAAGCTTTCTGCAAAGCCCCTAAGCGCGGCTGTGCCGGCATCAGCTAAGAATGCCGCCATAATCGGGGTCATGCTCGAGTTACGCTTGAGTATCTCTGCTTCTATCTTTGCTTCGCCTAAAGTAAGAAAGCCGTTTAACAAACCATTGGCAATACTTTGCGATGTTGAGAGCTTAGGGTTGAACATCCCCTGAACCCCGGCGCCTATCGCGGTAGCATATGGCAAGGTCTGTAAATCCTGATCGCTTAAACCGAGTAACCCTGGATTGCGGGTAATTATTTCTGCCACTCCATTACCAACTAACCCGGAAATTAAACTATTTTTGCTATTTGTCCATACATAATCAGCATAATTAGATAAGTTAGCTGAGACCCATTTATCTTGTCCAATGAGCTTCTCACCCCCAATTTCTATTTTACTAGCATTACCCATATTAAGAGACTGATTACCGTTATAACTATAGAATGCTCCGTTAACCGCGGTATTCACGGCCAAACCTGCCAAGCTACCGATAAACATGGACAAGGCAGGGCTTTTAAGGCCAAGGTCTTCATTAACAAACCTAGCAACATAGGTGCTGGTTACGCTGGTCAGGCCGCCGCTAATTGCGCCTTGATACCATGATAAACCCTCGGTTAAGCCTAACCCGCCGGTAGCACCTAAAATACTCCCAGCGGTTAATGAGGATAATAACTCCGCTTCTCTCTGCTTCAAACCGGCAATGCTAAATAAACTGGAGGATAAGCAGGCCACCTGCGCATTATAAAATCCCTGGAATATGCCCCTGGCATTAGAAGCGAATCCCGGAGGTATAGCATTTAGCTTTAAGGGATTATTAGCTGGATTCGTTAATCCGGCACGAGTAGCAGCGCCCCAGTAATTCATCGCGCCCCGTAATCCAACTCCCGCAGCTGCTCCACCAGCGGCGTAAAGATACCAGTCCTTCCCAAACCAGTCTCCGGTTTGCATTTTGTTTACAACTATTCCTGTCGCGGCGCCGGTTATGG
>PEYI01000096.1:0-1751 GCA_002774445.1 Candidatus Omnitrophica bacterium CG08_land_8_20_14_0_20_41_16
TCTGCCCACAGAAGCCGAGCGGTAAATCGGGAGATACGGGAGCGCGCTCCGCGCGCGGTAGAATAGATTAAATTTCAGTAGCCAATTTCTCAAAATAGGTTCGCGCAGCGTATAATAGCTGCGACAATTGAAAAATTAATGCGCCTGTAGCTCAATTGAATAGAGCACCTGCCTTCTAAGCAGGTGGTTGGCCGTTTGATTCGGCCCAGGCGCATGATAATAAAATACTGGGCCTACTTGTTCGCTAACGCTCGCAAGTACTGCGCTAGATTAAAGATGTAAGGTGCTTGTTCGGCCCAGGCGCATTAGATAAATTTATGAGAAATAAAATAGAGAAGGCCTTAGGTTTATTCATTATTACTCTGGCAGTAATATTTGCTATAGTTTATTTATACCTAGCGATTATGGGCCAGGCAATTTTAACTAAAAAACTTCAGGGTCTGACGCGTAGAGAAGTAACTATGGGTTATTTTTCTATTACACCAAGTTTAACCTTAAAGATCAAAGATTTAGATATACAAGGCTTGGCCAAATTTAAATCTATATCTATTTCTCCGAGTATTACCGGATTTATAAGAGGAAAGCTGATTCTTAAGAGGTTAACACTTATTGAGCCAGAGTTTTTCTTTAATAAGATACCTCCGGAGGTATCTGAAACTAAGGCAGCCACCGCAGTCATTGTTCCTCCTGTGGCTAATGTTCCACCCGAGGCAGGGAAAGGCAGGCCTCTTCCATTTGGAATATCGCAGCTCAATATTAAAGGTGGAAAAGTAACTTTTATTGACCAGACGGTCAGTTCCGGAAGCGTTAAGATAGTGATACAGGATATAAATTCTACTATCAGCAATTTATATCTTTATCCCAGTTCTGCGATTACCGATTTTCAGTTAAAAGCTGTCATTCCCTGGAAGGATGAAGGGGCGCAGGGTAAGGTTGAATTGAATGGATGGTTAAATTCGTTTAAAAAAGATATCCGGGCAACCTTAAAGATTAGCGGTATAGACGCAGTTTATTTATATCCCTATTATTCTCACTGGGTAGATTTGGATAAGGCGCGAATTGAAAAAGCCAGATTAAATTTTTCAAGCGAGATTCACGGGTTAAACAACAATGTTTCCGCTGATTGTCATATGGAGCTTGTGGATATGGTGCGTAAACCTCTTGAGATAGGGCAGTTAGAAGAAAAAGCCTCTAAGATTACGAATGCTGTATTAGATAGGTTTAAAACTATGGATCAGGGCAAGGTAGAACTAAACTTCACTATCAAAACTAAGATGAATAGCCCGCAATTCGGTTTTGATAATTTCAAGATGGCTTTTGAGGATAAAATTATGAGAGGCAGCAGCGCCGTAGGATTTAAGTTTCAAGATACCCTAGCGTTTCCGGTTAAGGTAATGGAGACAGGGGTAAAGAGTTTTACGGATTTATCCCGGGCAATGATTGATGCTATATTTAGTATCGGTAACGAGCTTAAGAGAACAACCGGAGAAATATTCAAGCAAGAGGAGCAGGAAGAAGCTAAAAAAGTGTTATAATAGATGGTGGTTAGGTCCTCCGTGCCCTGCGGGCACTCAGGACCACCAAAGCTCTTCTAGATAAAAGTATAAGGTAGTTTTGGTAAGGCACTTCGGCTGCTAATAGCAGCTTTAGTGCCACCAAAATCTTTCTAGATAAAAGATTAAGGTAATTTTGGTGGCTGTAGCTCAATTGGTTAGAGCGTCTGACTGTGGCTCAGAAGGTTTGCGGGATCG
>PEYI01000096.1:1777-11383 GCA_002774445.1 Candidatus Omnitrophica bacterium CG08_land_8_20_14_0_20_41_16
CATACGAACACAGGCTCAAGCGAGCCACAGATTCGTATGAGGGTTTTTCTTTTTATGAGGCAGAAAGAAGCGTAAAGCCCTCAGAAATGGCTGATTTTATTAGATATCTGCAAAAATATGCGGATATTCAGCCACGAACCTATTGGTATGAAACACCCTTCTATAGGATTTTTCGTAATGCCCGGCAAAGATTTTGTCTAGGGAATCGCCCTGAAGACCTAGAGCACTTAGTAACAATCGAAAAAAGAAGCTGGGAGAAGCACTTAACTCACCTTAATCGTTTAGAACATTTCCCCCTTGATAAAGCTGAATATTACATAAGATTGAAAGAGTCGCGCGGTGTCAATAGCGTCAGAGAGCTTGGCAAACTTACAGGCGAAGACTGGTCATATATTGCTAAGATCTTAAGAACTCTAGAACTTTCAGAACCGATCAAAGATTTCTTGAGAAGCAATAAAAATAATCCTACCATCCTTCAATTCTTTCATCTTCGGAAATTACTCGATATTGTACGACAAGGCGAAGAACGTCTGCAATTGGGCAGATTTGGAGAACTTATGCAAGAATTTGAGGAGAGCAGTTTAGGAGTGTTAACAGAATGATTCCCACAGGCATATCACCTACAGAAGCGGCATTTGAAGTTATTGGTTTGGTTAACGCCAAATCGATAATTGACTTCTTGTTTTTTGAGACCAAGATAGGCTTAGCTATCTTTCTCATAGGGTTTTTGACCGCTTTGTGGAGATCCGCCAAAGAAACAGATTTTTCAATTCTCTGGAGCTATTTGTTTATGTTTTGTGTACTTTTATTTATCTTTATCAAGCCTATGGCCAGCCTTGAAAACGCCACTTCTACCATGGAAGCAGCCGGCTGGAAAGGCACAAGTACCCAAGATAGCCTAAAAGAGACCTTTATTGACTCAGGAAAGGCCCGTGCAGGATCTTTAGGCCTTGTTTTCATAAGTCAGGGCTATAATGCCATTGTTTATGGCACAATAAGTGCCATTACCAAGGTAACGCAGCAGAAGGATTTCAACTATTTAAACAATCCTTTTATAGTAAATAAGGTGTCTATTTACCTGCAGCACTTCAGCAGTGAAGGCATCAAAAAAGACAATACTTTGAAGAAAGATCTTGAAGAATTTTTAAGGAACGATTATCCGCAGACTTTAGGTAGAATGATTAATAACAGCAGCACTCAAGGTAAAATGACCAAGAAGTGGTGGCCCGGGGCTGAAGAAGTAATATCGAGCTATGACTTGGATCAGCGGAAGCGTTGGGAGACCCTGGATTCAAGGCTAACCGACTACATCAAAACAGAGATAGACAAAATAGGCGCAAAGGGCCCCTTTACTAGTCTCTTTATAGACTACAAAGCAATAAAGATAAAGCTTCTTGCCGGACATGCTGAAAAGTCGGCCGTAGATATGGCTTCAGGTATGACCGGTTACGGCATAGAGCCTAAGACTGTCAGCATGAGCTGGCTGATGAAGCAGCCTGCCAGCTTGCTGGCTTATGCATCGTCGTTTGTAGGGCAGTTCTTTTCAACCACATTATCGGAGTTTATGATTAAAGCTTTGCCGTACTTACAGGGCTATGCGGTAATGATTATTTATAGTCTGTTTCCGTTTACTTTATTGCTGTGTCTTTTATTCGGGACTTTTAACATCTTGAAGGAGTATTTTATTTATCTCTTTTGGGTAAAATCCTGGGTCATAGTTTGGGCCTTAATTCATTATGCCGCGGTTTATATGTCTACTCTTCAGGCAAGCCTTGCTTCCGGGACGACTTCTTGGTTCTTTGAGAAGCCTTATTTTAATACGGTAACAGGAGTGCTTTTAGTTATGTCTCCAGGGATAGCCTGGTTTATGACCAAGGGTGTGTTATCCGGCATAGGAGAAGCAGCTACAGCATTAACTCTTCATGCGGATAAGGGATTGGGTAAAGTAGGTTCTAAAATAGGAGTTTAGATGTCAGAATTAATTAACAAATTAATTTTAAAAAAACTAGCGGGTAGGTGTGAATTCTTCCAATTTGATTACGCTAATTATTTTGCGAATTGTTTTTTAAGTATGTTTATCACCCCCAAGCACTTAAAGTTAGCGGCGTGCGGTGGCCTGATAGGCGGCTTCTTCAACAACCTGCTCGAAGGCTACCGCACGCCACTCCCAATCAAAATCACCCAAAACCCACCCATCCAAAAACCCCTAAAGCAGGGCGGGGCTAGAAAGGCATCGTTATTATGAAAAGAGGTAGATTAACAAAAGAAGAACAAGCGCGCAGGATTAAATCATTACTCATCTTTATCTATACCTTCCGGTATGCAACTAGGAAACAATTGGAGATTTTTATTCAGGTGGTAATGAATTTGTCTTTTACGCGCTGGCTCATAGATTACACTCTTAGTGAGGGGTTTATCAGCGCTTATTACGAGTCTTTATTCAAGACAAAAATCTATTATTTAACCCATAAAGGCAGGGAGATGATTAGCGATCAGGCTATGGTTGAACATTACTATTTTGAGAAAGCCCATGCCGGGTTAAATACTTTTATTCATCATAACAATATGATAGAGGCTTTTATCCTGCTTAGAAGCCACCTGAATATCAAAGAATGGACCTGCGAGTGGGATCTAAGGAGAGGCAAGCGTCCGGGTGAGAAAATCCCCGATGGTCTAATAACGCTTGCGGAAGGAATCAATATAGCCTTGGAAATGGAAACCCGCTATAAAACGCTCGGGATCTTAAAGACATTCATCAAGAGATACCGCTACGATATAGAGAAGATTTCAAGGTATAGTTGCTTATTAGTTGTAGCCTCAAGCAGGTTCAATTATGAGGGCTTAAGGATGAGGCTGTATAACATTGCCCCGGAATTCTGCTCACAATACGTTGTCCTGGCTGATTTGGGTATGCTTGAGCTGGGGATGTGTTACTACCATGGTAAGCTGGTACATCTTGAAGATGCAGTGAAGTTGTTAAAAGAGGGAGTACAAAATCATGGACAAACCGCTTAGTTTTAAAAGTAGGTTTATAAGGCTATTAGTGCTGATTCCGCTTTTCTACATAGGCTTCGGCTGGTATGTCGGCCTCAACTACGGTAGAAAGGGTGCCATTTTGGGACCCTTTGACAATATCCCTGTGGTGATGAAAACTAGCCTCTTAGGCTCATCCCTTGAGGATATCTCAGGCAGTAAAGCCTTGGTAATGGTTGTGCCGCCAAAAGAAGCCGGTAATCGTGATCAGGACTCAACATATTTTAAGATAAGCGGCTATTTTGAAGTACCGGGGACATGGAACTTTGATTTTGCGCCTTCCGGCAATGAGATGATACTCCCGAAGACCTTTGCCATGACTGGAAGCTATTCCAGGGCTATTTGCTATGAGCTTAAGAATCCCAGGCACAGGTTAGGAAGCCTGTCAGTAAGAGAGCTCAACGATCTTCTCAAGGCATCCGGTAGAACCCAGGACATGTTAAAGTTAAAGCCTTATCTTTTTCTTACAAACATGGAAGAGAAATACCCTTGGCTTTACTCTGATACAGTGCTTTTATCCAAAGCCATGGGGAATATTTTTAAGGATAACGCGCTTCCTTACGATATCTTGGGATTAGTAGGCATAGCAGTTTTATTTATTGCCATAGCCTCAAGAAGTTTTTGGTTATGGCTGTATTATTTATACTGGGTGTTGGCTTACTGGTTCGGCAGAATTGGCTACCATGATATAAATCTAGCCTTTAGTAATGACGGCTGGCAGGTAATCTTCTGGAGCTTCTGGAACGGTTTTATCATCAAAGAAGGAAGGCTGTTCCTGATTATAGCCTTTGGTTTGTCAGTTATCGGATTTACGGGTTTGGGTATTATTTATCTGGTTAAGCACGTGATACCGCGTAAGAGGCGGGAGCTGGAGGATTTTCTAAAGGTAGACAAAGAAGAGCAAAAGAGAAAAGAACTCTCCATTGAGACTGTTGAGTTTAAGAAAGTGCGTTTTGATATCAATAAAAAATTAAGCCAATATGCAAAGACAGATAAATATTTTCTGGCTGTATTAGATGATAAGCAGGATGTTGTTGTAGAGGAAAGCATACTTAACCGCCATTTGCACGTGTTAGGGCCAACAGGAGGCGGAAAGACTTCTTTGGTGATACTTCCTTTAAGCAGGCAGGTGATAGAAAAAGGAAGAGGCTGCTGCTTTATTGATTTTAAGGGAGATGAGGTTTTTAAGAAGTACGTTCAACAGAAGGCAAAGGAAAAAGGCAAGAAGTTTTTTTATTTCAGCATAGACCCCAATGAGCCCTCAGCAGGGTATAATCCGCTCTCTTCAGGAGATATCCACTCCAAAGTGGATAGGATTATGACTGCTTTGGAACTGATCTATCATGGTCCGGCCGGATTTTACTCTAATGTACAGACAATGGCCTTTATAGAATTGTTGAAGGAAATGGCTCAGGGAAACAAGGAGATAAATTTCCTTTCGGTTAAGGAGGAATTAGATAAGCCGGACATCTTAGAGAGAGTGGATGCAACCGCCCAGGAAATTAAGGGGCTTGTGGCGGTAATTTCATGGATTGCAGGAATTGATGTAATAAACCGGAATGAATTGGATTTAGCAAAAGCGATTAAAAACGGGGATGTAGTATTCTTTGCCCTAAAGAGCCAGGTTAATACTAGGTTAGCTGAGGCAATCGGAAGGATGCTGATAATTGACCTTAAATGCCAGGCGGTATCGCGCAAGGAAACCGATCCGCCTTACTTTATCTTCATTGACGAGTTCCAGAATTTAGCCTGCTCGCACTTTGTGGATGTAATCTCTAAGGTAAGGAGTGCTAACTTTTGTCTTGTGCTTTCAAATCAATCCAGGGGAAACCTTTCAAATGTGTCGCCAGCATTTGAGAATGCAATTTTCACTAATACCGCAACAAAGGTAATCTTCATGCAGGAGGATCCCTTTGATGCGAGGTTCTGGTCAGAGAAAACAGGGCAGACTACCTATCAGGATAAAACCGTGCTGCAGGTGGATAATATAAGTAATGATAAGAAAGGCGCCAAGCTTGACGGTTTAAGGTCTGCCCAGGGGAATATCCGGACTGCTGTTAAAAATTACATCTCAGAGAACGTGTTTTTAAGGCTGCCGTTTTCAAAGAGCGTTATTTTCTCAAGGGAAAAACTCACCGTGGTAGCAAATCATGAGTTTTTATTTGATAGAAAAGAAAGAGACAGGCTTATCGCGAGCCCGTTTGAATATGACAATAAAGGAAGCAGCATAAAATAGGAGGAGGGAAGAAAAATGTTTAAAAATATCAACAAGAAAAGATTTATGGTTAAGTCCCTTGCTGTTTTGTGCCTAGTGCTTGGGTTATCAATAATAGCTGCGCCATTTGTTTATGCTGATATCGGCACCGGGCAAGAGCAGAAAGTGGTATCGGACTTTGCTGATTTTATCATCAATATACTCACCGGTCCTGTATCAAAAATCTTAGGCGCAGTTTTGCTTATTGCCGGGGTAATTGCGCTTTTGAACGGAAAGCAGGGTGTAGCGATTGCCTGTGGCTTTGGGTTTATGATCTTGATGTTTATACCAAAGATTTTGGAAGGTTTGTTTAAGCAATAATGAGAAAATGCCTGCGTACTATTGATAAACCGCTTTTGCTCTTCGGGCTTGAGCCAGAGGACGTGGGGATATTAGCTTTAGCCTGCGGTTCGATGATTTTATTCTTTGATACCTTTTATGCAGGCCTAGTATTCTTTGGGGGCTGGATGTTTTTAAGGTTAATAAAGCAGGGTAAGCCCCAAGGCTATATTACTCATTTCTTTTACAAACACGGGATAAAGATAAAGGGTTTGATCGATCCGCCGAAGATAACCAGCAGGTATTCAGTTTTTAGGAGAGAGGATTAAATATGCAGATGCAGAATTTTACAATACTCGAACTTTTATTGGTAGTCTTGATTTTTGCCATTTATTTCTTGCCGACTTTGATAGCATTCTTGAGGCAGCATAAAAACAGTCTGGCTATATTTTTGCTAAACCTGCTTTTGGGCTGGACTGTGTTAGGTTGGGTAGTTTCGCTGGTTTGGTCGGTAATGAAATAAATGCTGTAAGAGTTACAAGCGGATTCAAAAGACTTTAATAGACCTTAATAGACTTATTGATTATCCAAGCTTAAATGTTATAATGTGCAAAGAGCTGTGGAAGTCGCGCAATATGGGTAAACCTGGGCTAGGTTAACTATGAAACATTTAGAATTTATTAACTTACTAAATACAAATAAAGAAACAAGCGTCATTGCCTATCTGGATTTAAGCAACATGTTTCACTGGCAGGATACGCTAAAATGGCAGTTTTCTATTTATCGGATTATTAAACAATTACTATCAGTTAAACAAGTTAAAGAGGTGCGGGTTTATTACGGCTTAAATGAACGCGAGATGGAGAAATCCCAGCGGTTCCATCAACGGATAAGAGAGAGTGGAGCGGTCCTTATTAGCAAACCAGTAAAGTGGATAAAAAAAGAAGTCGACAAAAGCCTTTTTGTGAAGTCCTTTACCCTTAACCGTCTTGATCAAAACGCCCATTCAAAGCTGGATGAGTTTATTAATTATTTGCAGGAGCAGAAACTAAGCATTGAGGAGCCAAAGTGCAATTTCGATGTTGAAATGGCGTTAGATATGCTTGATGCCGTAGACAAAGTGTCTGGTATCCTGCTTTTTTCCGGGGATTCAGATTTACACGAGCCCTTAGCAAGGCTAAAGCTTAAAGGAAAGAATATTTACGTTTTTGGAGTGCGAGGACAAGTTGCCCGAGAGCTTTGGAGTTCTTGTGCGAAGTATGTTAATTTTGGGAAGTGGTATGAGGGCCCTAGAAAGCGAAAATCCCGACCACAAGGATCGGGACCGCGTGTTTAGGCAGGTCTGTTTCCAGCCTGCATATAGAATATGCCACAAATTACAGGTTCTGTCAAGGCTTTTTTTGAGTGATGCAAAAAAACTTGACAAGCTGGAATTATAGTGTATAGTAATTTTGTAAGTTAAAAATTTAGGGAAGTTAGAAACAAGCAGCCTTATTAGAAGAACTAAAGGGCTGGTTTCTCGAGTCAAACTCGGGAGGCCAGCCCTTTTTATTTGCCATGGGCGATCTAAAAACTGAAAAAATAAAGCGTACAGGTTTTATCGAGAAATGGGCCCACGCAGAAAAGACTTCCGCTTTTCTGGGGATTACCCTTTATGCTGTGACTGCTTTCTGTATAGGTTTATTGGTTACGTTATTTAAGGTATCCACAAAGCCCCAAGCTATTTATTACATACCAAGCGCCCAGGAAGCTGGCATTGCCTATCCAAACCATCTCGATAAAGCTGTGGTCTGCGGTTTTGCCTCAAACTGGCTTTTAAACCGCAATAACTTTACCCCTGTAACAGTAAAAGACACCTATCAAAGGGCAATGCGCTATATGGCGCCGGAACTTCTTTCCAGGACAAGAGCGAGCCTTGAAGATGAAATATCCCGCGTTGAACGAGATAATATCTCTTCGCTATTCTCTTTAAGCAAAGAACCGGAACTGGAAGATTCAAACGCCAATTTTAGAGTAACCTTAACAGGAGAGAAGATTATTTTTATGGGCAAGGAAAAACTGGATGACCGCATCCTTTGTTACACAGTAACATTGCAGAGAATCCCGCCTATTGAGACAAACCCCTACGGTCTGGTGATAGCCGGGGTTAAACAGGAAGAGGTAGAGATAAAATGACGATATTTAAGAAAGTATTTATCATACTAATTGTTTCCGGGTTGTTTCTTGCGGGGCAGGTGCAAACCTCTAGGGCAGCGGATTACAGCAGCGAGATTCCTTTAAGGTTAAAGACCGGTATGATCACAGAGGCAGAGTTTCCGGAAAAAATCGCCAACGTCACAAAAAGCATTTCAAGCGAATCCTTGCAGATTGAGACTTTGGGAAATAGGATGTTTCTTCTGCCCCGGGAAAACCTTGACTCACAAATATACGTGGTTACCCAGGATAATGTTTCTTACTGTTTGCATCTAATCATGGATGAAGCACAAGCACCTAGTCGCATAAAGATTACAAAACCACACGAGGCGGAAAATGACGAGAAGTCTAGTGATATTGTAAACACGGTTGAGTTGATGAAAGCGCTTCTTACCGGCAGACAGCCGCCTGGAGCAGTAAGTTCGAAGCTGCATCCTCAAGAGATATTCAATAACGCTAAATTACGCATCAGTATAAATGAGGTTTATGAATTTTCCAATAATTTAAAAGCCTTATGTTTAACTTTTGAGAATCTAACTCGGAAGCCTGTTGTAATACCAATCGAGCATATCGAGCTTCCAGGATTACTAGCCATAAGCGTTGACAGTCAGATACTAGAGGCAAGGCCGCAAGATACCACAAAGAAAAATTCAGCTTATACTGTAAAAGCCTATATGGTTGTGGAAGGGTTGGCGCAATGAAGATAACTCTTGATAAGATACCCGGCTTTAATAAGCTTCCGCCGGTTCTGCGTAATAATCCGAAGTTAGCCTTCACAATTATTTTTTCCTTAATTATCGCCCTTACGCTTCTGTTATTTGCGGGCAGTAAGGAAACCCGTAAGATTCAGAAAAGCTTAGGGTTGGTTGAGACTAAAAAGACTGCTAGTTTGGCTGAGGATAAAGATGTCGGGGTCATAACTGGCTCTGTGGACACAAAGTCTTATGTTAACCGCATTGAAAAGCAGTATTACGACATATCCTCAAAGTTTGATTCCCTGAATGAACGCATTGCTGTTTTAGAAAAAAGCTCTCAAGACCTGCGCAAGAATCAAACTCAGGTCAGCAGGATTGTCATTGATCTTGATAAGAGAGTAACGGATAAGCTTGAGCAGAATACCGGCTTAACAAAGAAAAACCTTGAGCGGGGGCAAAGCACCGGATCTTTGGAAGAGACGCTATTAAATCCTCTTTCTATGTCGCAACCAGCCGGCAAGACAACTAATCTGGAGATGGCTAAAGTCGGCGAAATCAAGATTGAGGAAAAAGTTCCCGGGAAGAGGTACGTTTATCTTCCTTTGGGCAGCTTTGTCAAATGCACTCTTCTTACCGGTGTGTATGCCCCTGCCAATGAAAGTAACCCCTTGCCAGTATTAATAAGCGTAGATGAGGCTTTTTACGGCCCAAACAATACCAGGATTCCCTTAAAAGGGGCTTTTGCCATTGGTAAAGCAGTAGGAGACGTTGTTTCAAAAAGGGCGGTTATTCAAGTGGTGAGTTTCTCAACAGTATTACCGGACGGCAAAGTCTTTGAGCATGAGGCGAACTTAGGTTACTTGGCTGATAGTGATGGGCGCTTAGGCATACAAGGAGAGGTTATCTATAATACAGGAAGGCAGCTTAGTTTAGATTTTCTTTCCGGATTCCTTGCAGGAGGATCTGAAGCGCTCTCTCAGGCAGAGACTTCTACCGTTGTCGGCGCATACGGTCAGACCTCAAGGAACGTTACTGGAAACACGGGGCGCTATGCCATGTTCTCAGGACTGGCTAACAGCGCGCAAGGGATGTCCAGCTATTACCAGAAACAACTAGAAGCCATGATTCCCGCGGTAAAGATTGAAGCAGGGA
>PEYI01000007.1 GCA_002774445.1 Candidatus Omnitrophica bacterium CG08_land_8_20_14_0_20_41_16
TTCTTTTGTGACTCAGGGGGGTAAGAATGTATTGACCGATCCCTAAGTTTTTCCCGCTTATATTCGGGCTATCGCTCGCGCGCTGAAAATTTTCGCCGTGCGCTGCGGTTTACTTCCTCGCTACGGTTAGCCTTTATCGTAGGCAGTCGTCCTACGCTCGTCGTAAATCCTTGCGCACGCTGGAAAGTAGCTGTGCCGAAAATTTTCTAATGCGCGCTCACAATATCCCTTGAGTAAAATAAGCTTTATGTATATAAATGACACTAGCAAGGTTCAATCGAATAACTATAAAGCTTGTATCTTTTAGCGGGTGGCACGGGGATGCTTCGCAGCGCGTGAGCGCAAGAAGCGCCCCGTGCCAGGACCCGCTAAAAGCGGGAAAAATTGACCTGGGCGAAAAATACAGCAGTATTATTATGTAGAGTTATTTTATGGTTGAAATACTAGGGTTTTAGACTATAATAAAATCTAAACATCGGGGGAGGAATAAAATGCTTAGATTATTACGCAACAAAAAGACAGCGAAGAAAATCTGGATTGGCTTGGCGATAATGGTCCTGCCGGCTTTTGTTTTCTGGGGGTTTGGCAGCGCTTCACGCGGTAAAAATGAATCTGGCTATATCGGCAAGATATCCGGTAAGAAAATATCGGATCTGGAATTTAAAGATTCTCTATCTGCTGTCCGAAATATGGCGATTATGCAATACGGGGAGAAATTACCGGAAATAGAAAAATACCTTGATTTAGAAGCCCAAACCTGGCAAAGATTAGCCCTGCTTTATGAAGCAAAGAAATACAAAATTAAGGCTTCAGACCAAGAAGTAGTTGAGCTAATTGAAAGTTATCCCTTTTTTAAGCATAACGGGGCATTTGACAACAGGATTTATAATGACCTCCTGAAATATGCCTTCCGCACCCAAGCCCGAATATTCGAAGAACAAACACGCCAGAATATAATAATATCCAAGCTTTACCATAAAATAACCGAGGGTGTAACCATAGATGACCATGAGATTCGGGAAGGGTATATTAAAATCAAATCCGCTAATGATCCAAAATTTAAGATTGACGAAAAGAAATTCTCAAGCGAGAGAAAAGAATTTGAATTAAGGATATTAGAAGAAAAGAAGCAGGCGTATTTCTCTAAGTTCGTTGAAGGATTAATTAAGAAAAATAAAAAATGAAGCTCTTATAAATATTTAAGCTACCTTAATCGCGTTTGTCGGACAAGCATCCGCAACTTCCTGAAGATTGCAGCTTGAGCAAACCTGAGATTTAACATGCGCAACCCCATCCCCCTGAACCTCAAATACCTCCGGACACGACTGCTCGCATAGGCCGCAGCCTACGCACGTAGAAGCATCCACGCTAACTTTTGCCATCTCTATTTAACCTCCATTAATTATCTCTCTAACAGATTTTCAAACATCTCCTCGTGGGTAACCTCTTCGGAGAGTATGTGCGTAAGCACCTGATGGATAACATACTCCTTGCCAAAAGTTTTCTTGGCCAATTTACTATAAACCTCTATCGTCCCTGCTTCAGCCTCAGCGACAATACGCATGATACGGTTAATATCCGCAGTATTCTTAGGCGGCATAAAATACGGCGCGTTAGCATTCTTCTCTAAATCCATAGGATCGGCTAAAGGGGCATCTCCTAATTTAATAATCAGGTCTGCCAATTCGCCTGCGTGCTCTAATTCATCCTTGGCCAATTCTTGGAGCATCTCTTTAACATCTTTATAGGCGCGGCCGGAAACGGTAGAAGCCATATACCAGTAAAGATAAAACGCGAGCCATTCATCCGCATAAGCCTTGTTCAAATCTCTGGCCAAATCCTTTAAATTTATTTCCGTTATTGCCCTTGCCTGCTTTCCCATCTTGCACCTCCTTGAGCGCCTTATGTTTTAGTCTAGCGAAATCCCGCGAGTGCCACAAAATTACGAAGTCCTCGAAGGGAATCGAAGAGAATTTTGTGGCGGTTACGAAGCGGAATCACTCACCTATAATCTGTTACCCCTCTACCTTCAATCCGTACTTTTTAATATTATTATCTGCTATTTCCTGAATTTTTTTGATTTCTTCGGGCAATTTAAACAGATGTTTAAACCTGCCCTGAACCTTCAAATATTCCTCTACCGGTTTCGGTATTATCTGGCGGCGGCTAGAGATCATGCCAAATTCATACTCAATTAAAGGGTAAAGCCCGGTTTCAACTGCTAATTTCGCTACCTCTATAGTAAAACTAGTCTCATGCCTCCAACCCAAAGGACAAGGGGAATGCACCTGTATATATTTCGGGCCTTTTATGGATATGGCCTTCTTTACCTTTCTTTGCAAATCCTGAGGAAACCCTGCGGATGCGGTAGCCACATAAGGAATACCGTGGGCATTGGCAATCTCAGGCATAGGTTTTTTATAACGAATGTTACCCATAGATTTTGCTCCGGCTCCGGGCGGCGTTGTAGTTGTATTTGCGCCATAAGGAGTTAATCCGCTTCTCTGTATTCCGGTATTCTCATAGGCCTCATTGTCAAAGCAAACATATAAAATATTATGCCCGCGTTCAAGCATACCAGATAACGCCTGCAGTCCTATATCCGCGGTGCCTCCGTCGCCTCCCTGGGCGATAACATTGATTGTATCTGCCTTGCCTAGATATTTAATTGCGGACTCAACACCCGAGGCAACTGCTGCGCCATTCTCAAACAAGGAATGTATCCAGGGGACGCCCCAGCTTGACTCAGGATATTTGGTAGAAAAAACCTCCAAACAGCCTGTATTATTAACCACTATGGTATTTGGGCCGGCTGCGTCAACAACTAACCGCGCTGCCATGGACTGGCCGCAACCCGCGCAGGCAGTATGCCCTGAATTAAATAAAGTCTTACTCATAGCTTTCCTTCAGAAGTTCAGGCTTTAAATCAATGAATTCGCCTTGTTTTTCCTTGCCGGTCAAAAGACGAAAGATTTCTTTTATGGAATCCTTGGTAATGTCGCGGCCACCTAAGCCTACTATAAAACTGCTTACCGCCTTAGGCCTCTTAGGCTTACCAAAGAAAACCGCCTTTACTTCCGCTGACAGGGGGGCAAAAGAACCTATGGACAACGCGCGGTCAATCACCGCAACCTTAGGAATGTTTTTTAAGGCTTGGTAAATATGCATAGCGGGGAACGGCCTTAGGGATGTAATTTTAAGCAAACCTACCTTCTTGCCCTTCTTCTTTAATTCATCAACGACTTCTTTGATCGTGCCGCATACAGAGCCCATGGCCACGATTACGCGTTCGGCATCATTAAGCTGGTAACCTTCAATTAAACCATTATAATTCCTGCCAAAAACTTTCGCGAACTCTGCCGTAATCTTCGGTATTAAAGCTAACGCTTCTTTATGCGTTTCATTCAAGGCGAAACGCGCCTCCATATAATAGTCAGGGTCAACCAAAGGGCCCAAGGTCATCGGATTTGTTACATCTAATTTATAAGGCGGATTATAGGCAGGGAGAAATTTATCTACTTCTTCCTGGATAGGCATATTAACGGTCTCCACGCCATGAGTCAGGATAAAACCATCCATACAGACCATTACCGGAAGCATCATCGTCTTATCCTCGCCAAGCCTATAAGCTATTAAATGCAAATCCGCTGCCTCCTGAATATCCTCGGCGTGAAGCTGAATCCAGCCTGCGTCGCGCAAAGACACCACATCCTGATGGTCATTCCAGATATTTATCGGAGCGGAGATTGATCGGGCAGCGACAGTCATAATAACGGGGAGCCTCATTCCGGAGATATTATAAAGCACCTCCGCCATATAGAAAAGGCCTTGCGAGCTTGTAGCGGTATAGGCGCGCACGCCTGTGGCTACTGCCCCTAAAACCACGGAGGCCGCGGAATGTTCTGACTCTACGTTCACAAATTGAGAATCTAATTCTCCATCCGCGCACATCTTAGCGAGTCCTTCTACGATGTGCGTCTGGGGAGTTATCGGGTATGCCGAAATAACTCCCGGCCTACATAACTTAATTACCTCTGCGATAGCTTGAGAGCCTTCTAGAAATTCTTTCACCCAACTCTTCCTTCCATATTCTCAAACCCTAACCCTTTTGAAGGGCTGGGTCTTCCTTAATCATTTCAATATCCTGCTTGGGGCATACAGCCGCGCAAATCCCGCAGCCCTTGCAATAATCCGGATCAAAATCATAAGTATTCTTACCCTGCCCGGAAAGGGCGCCCTTGCCATCCGATAAGGCAAGGGGCTGGCTGGAAATACAAGCCTCGGGGCATACGATTAAACACATATTGCAGGCAATGCAGTTTTTCTTTAAGAATTTAGGCCTGAATTCAGTGCGCCAAGGCCCGGTCTTATTACTCCTGCTTGCCCCGGGTTTACAAATCAACGGCCCAAACATTAACGAACCTTCTCCTTTGTTTTGTGAGTTACGGATTCAAATCCTTCTTGAGCGGCCTTAATATTGGCCTCCTGAAGCTTAGCGCTGAATCTATGTTTAATAGCTGCGTTTAAATCATCCAGAGTCAATTCATTGGTAGCCGCGCAAAAGGCGCCTAACATAGCAGTATTGCCTAAAGGCCTGCCTATATACTTCAAAGCGATATCACTGGCGGGGACTATAAAAACCTTCTGCTTTGCCTTCAGCTTAGGGACCGTTACCGCATCTCCCTTACCATTAATAATAGCAATTCCGTCTTCTTTTAATCCCGAAAAGCAGTTAAAACCGCGCATAATGGTATGGTCTACTATTAATAGGTAATTCGGCTCGTATATCTGGCTGCGTAAACGAACCGGCTTGGAGTCCACGCGCACAAAGGCATTCATAGGAGCGCCCATACGGGCAGCACTAAAACTGGGGAAGGCATAAGGATATATCCCTTTTAAAAAATAGGCATATCCTAATAAGGATGCGGTAGTGATTGCGCCCTGTCCTGCGCGGGCGTGTATACGAATCTCTTTCATTAGCTTAAAACTCCCAAGAAGTGAATCCCGTTACAAATCTTGTTTTCCTTCTTATTGATTTGGTATTTCTAACAGAGTGAAAATGTTTAAATATAATATAACTTTCCCCATACTTTGTCAATTAGAAGTTTTTTCTTATGAAATCAGAGGCCTCCGAAACAAGCTTAAAGACCTTCTCGGCCTTTTGCAGGGCAAAAGTCCCCAGCCCGCAGGCAGGAGATATTAAAAGCCTTTCCTTTAGCAAATCCTCTTCTATCCCCTTATTCACTAAATTTCCTATTCCTTGGCGGAGCTTGCGGATTAAAAACTCAATATTTTCTTCTCCGGTAAAACCCTGGGTCGGCACAATCCCCCAGCAGATAATCCCTCCCCGGGCTAAAAAATCCCTAATGTCATCCGCGTAAAGCACGAATTTATCCTGATAATTAAAAGCGTCAAAACTAATGATATCAATATTTTTTACATCCGTAAAAATAGACCAATCAGTATTGCCGCAGCAATGAACACCCAATAAAACATCATCGGCTCTTAAGCCTTCGGTAAATTCATTCAGCCTCTCAATTACATCCTCTCTATTTATCGGGGTATAGGCCGAGCCAAAACAACCCAAGTATGGCTCATCAATAAACATAATCAGCTTTTTTCCGAATCTCCTAAACATCGTTATCTGCCAAAGCGCCTTCATACTTAAGGCTTTTAAGACTACCTGCATTAATACTTCATCATGCAAAAGAGCTACGTCGTTCTCATCATTAATTGCGGCCGCAAAGGTAAACGGCCCGGTAACCTGAAGCTTAATAAACTCTGCTGCCTCAAGCCTGGGGCCGGTTAGTTTCTGGTAAAATTTATATAACCCTAAAGAATAAACATTACTTATCTTAAAATAATCCAAATCCGCAGCTATCGCTTTTTCATAAAACTTCTCCAAGGCCTCTTCTTTTCCCCGAGGGTCAAAATACAAACCTGAGTTATTGACCTTAAGGCAGGGGATATTCTCGCTAAATTGGGCTATCATTCCTTCGCGCACATCGCGAGAAGGCAGCTGCGGCCAAAATGGGGCATTCGGGATGTATTTAAAGATTAAATCCATTGCGTCATCCGTGTCCTGATGCGGCAGGCTTCCGATTCCTGTGGCTAAACCTTTTAATTTTGACATATAATTATTCCATTCCTTCTATTACACTATCTTTTAAGACATTCCCAAAAACAACCTCAAAATCATAAATATCTCTAAAATCATCAATAGAATCGGTGTCGGTCTTGGAAAGCATCTTTTTATCTATCAAATTAAAGACGAGATTACCGAAATCCTGAGTTTTAATAATCCCCCAATGCGCTAAAACCGTCTTGGCCATCGGCCCATACTGTTCAATGACAAACTCACGTATCCCTTCTAAAAGTTCTCGGCCAGTAACATGGCCTTGTTTCTTAAGTTTAGCTTGAGTAAAATGCAACGCCTGTATTATAAACTCGTAAGCATCCGGCTTATAACGATTATCCCTGGCGCAGATTTCTTCAACCGCTTGATAAAAATTCTTTTGCTTAGCCATATTATCTTAAAAGCATCCTATCCTGTTCATTAAGTTTGGTCTTTTTATCACCGACTACATTACGGCAATTGATACAAATATATTCGAACATATATCCGTCGGGTAAAATTAAAAGCAATTTTTCTCTCACCGGCATAGAGCCACCGCAATTATTACAATATAGGTATGTGGCCTGCAGGTCTTCATACTGTTTCATAGCCACCCTGGGATATTAAAACCAGTGATATCTTTCATCTTTTGGGCAGCGAGCTCGTGCGAACGTTTAATTGCCCTATTATAAGCATCTTTCAGCGCCTTTTCAAGTGTCGCCTTTTCTAAGCCCTGAATGCCAGCCTGAATAATTATATCTTTTACTTCCTGCGCGCCATTCATAGTAATCTTCACTAAGCCATCAGAGCTGGCAATTTCAAAATTAGTATTATCCAGCTCGCGCTTCATCTCCTGCATCTTCTTCTGCATCTCCATCAATTGTTTCATTTTATCAAACATGAATTAGTCCTTTAGTTATCAATATTGGATTTTTAGCGTGTGTCTTGTCTGTGTTTCTCGGGAACGCTCGCCCCGCCCCAGCGAGGCGGGGCTTCGCTCGGGTCGGCTGCGTCGCTCTCCCGCATCCGGACCGTAGATAAAATCGTTTTTTTAATTTGGAGCCGGCTGCGGGAACCTTGCCCGCTCCTTGCCTCCACGTCCCTCGAAACCACAGCCAATCCCCCCGCTAAAAATCGACCCGTTATATTTGTTACGATTTTCTATGCAATTCTCACTATTGTACTTTAGGGATAGATGGAGTAAAACCGAGACGCTCTTTTATTTTCGTCTCTTCGGGAGTATAAAGCTTATCGGGTGATATTGAATTCGGTTTGTAGCATGTTATTTGTTCTACTATCCTACTATTTGGGACGCCACCATGCCAACCGAGTTCTTCCATTGTTTTTAAAACAACGTTTGGGTCGTAGAAAATCCCCATTTCTTGAGATTTTTCTACTACTTCTTTGTCTGATATTTCAAAAAAAGAATGTCTATCTGGTGAAAGATACCGAAATAGCATAGATATTATTCTACCTTTACGTAGTGGATCTGCAATGTGAAGTACTATCATATCCTTTGGTCTAACAAAGTGGTCATCTCGCTCCTTTTCATCTTGACCGGAAATATCCATTCTGGTTTCATGACTCGTTAATAAATCAATGGTATGTAGATAAGAGACAGAAGTAAATTGAAGTTTGTTATCTATTATAGAATCCCTAAAGAAAACGAGAAAATCTGGACCAATAAAGGGAATTTCTAATATAGATACTATATTTATTTGTTTACTTTTGATATTATAGCAATAAATGATTACTTTCACATACAAGGGATCAGAAAATATATTTATATTAGGGAAGTTTTTTAAACGGTCTTCCAATAATTTATCGGACGAGCCAGCCGCATTCAACATCTGCTCCAACTTATTAGAATATGCTTGCTGAACCTGATCTTGTATTTTTCGGCTTGGAGAAATATCTATATACCGGACAAAATAAACATTTTGGGAATCCGCTGACCATGTTGCACCACAATAAGCTTCAGTAACTTCAACATCGGTTTTTGTAAGTGTAATAGTTATGTCGCCGTTTGAAAGGACATATCCGTTCTTTACGCTATAGTCTTCAAGTGTTCCCTTTCTTTCCTGTTCGGCAAATGCAAAAGTCGATATTAAAATGAGATTTAAAATAATCCATAAAAATTCTTCTTCATTTCTGCCTTCTATATTTTACGCCTTCTACGCCGCCATTACGTTATATCTCTTTAACTGATGGCTCTCGGGGTGTTTCTAATTTCTTGGGGCGGGTGACGAGGCTTGATTTAAACAGCATGTAGTTTATGCGAGCGGCCAAGGTGCCCGAGTGCAACGAGGGCGAGCGAGCAGAAACTCCAAGCGAGATTTTCCTCGGTGGGAAAAATCGAGCGGTGCTGCGAAAACAAGACTCGGCGCCCGCAAAACTGCAAATTTTCAGCGCGCGAACAAATACCCGCAACAAAATATACTTCTAGAATCCCAAATTCTCTCCGACTAAAATAAACTTTAGCCTGCCCGGAGTAACTTCTGCCTCTATAATCAAAACCTGACAACACATTCTCTTATATTCCGGCGAGAAACAAACTTCTCTGCGGCATAAGCCTTTATCTAAACACGCCGAATTCCAATTTAAGCGCTTACAGTTTAACGGCGTAACATATTCTCTTGCCCGCTTTAACGCTGTATTAATATCGGGGGTAATCTTGTTTATACCGCAGACCACAATCACATTTTTAGCATTGGATATTCCCGCTATGCGCTGGCCGTAACCGCTAAAAAATACGAGCTCGCCATCATAAGACACGGCATTGGCGCTAGTTAAATAATAGTCCGCGCCTGTGCCTTGCTGCCTTAATTTAAGGCCCTCCTCCCGGCTTACGCCGTCTTTATACTGGTTAAATACTTTATTCCCCCGAGCCTCAAGCTTACTAACTATGCCCAGCTGTTCTAGTGTTTTTGAACCAGAAATACCGACGCTGGCGCCATGAGGAATAATACTTAATAATTCTTCGGCTGCCATTGACCTGTTATCACAATACGCAGCGCGAATATTCCTTTTGGTTAAATTATCAATTAAAGCTTGCGCTGGCTTATCCATTATTTTCTTAGGGACAGACCCCTGCGCCCCGCCGATGGCGGGGCAAGGTTACGCTTGCAGCGGACGTTTCCCCGCATTGCTATATAAAAATCGTGCGGGATCCCGCCTGCTATGAAATAGCTTGGCGGGAAAACGTCCGCTACTAATTACATTACTTTGTTAAAAAGTATTTTTCTTCCCGATTATTTTTAAAAACTGTTTTTATGTAACTTTTGAAAATA
>PEYI01000066.1 GCA_002774445.1 Candidatus Omnitrophica bacterium CG08_land_8_20_14_0_20_41_16
CACTACATAGCCAAACAGACAATTGCTATGTCCCGAACTCACATCGGTTAGACTAAGAAAGAGCTTAACTTGGCACGCATCTGTGTAATCTGCCTTTATAATCTGTGTAATCATAAAATAAGCAATTTTGTGAAGCCCTACTTTTTTAAATAATATTCTACGGTTTCATCGATAACCTTCCTGTGTTTTTCGTCAACGGTTAGAAATTCCAGATGCGTGTCGTAAATCATGCCCTTAACTATTTCGCGTGATTCTATAACTCTACCGATAAGCATAATGGGGTTAGGGTCAAAGGGAAGCCTGATTTCTATCGCAAGATTAGTCCCTGGGCTGAATTGCTTGTTGGTGGTTAAAAGCATCCCGCCTAAACTTATATTTTTAGTTTGGGTTATATCCACATTATTGATTTCATCAACTATGCGATAAGATACCATAAATCTTCCGTAAGCCCGCGGGTGCTTTCTTCTTTCTATTCCAGAATATGCCATAGCTGCCTCCATTAAATTTTGTCGCAGCTATTATACGCTGCGCGAACCTATGGGATTTATTTATAACAGATAATGCGCCAGAAATCAATAGAAAAGAGAAACGTTCATTTTTTTTGCTGTCTGGTTTTTTCTATCTCTTTAGGGATGAGTCTTAACTATCTTAAGGCAGCCTGATTCTGAGGGTCGAGATTGAGGATTTCTTTCTTTAACTTAGCTTATTTCTCTCTCTGCTTGCGTTCCTCTTCTTTTTTCTGTAGTTCAAGTTGCTTTTGCCTTTTTTTCTCAAGGCGCGCCTGTTCCTCTTGTTGTTTCTTAAGTTCTACCTGTCTTAGTTTTTCCTGACGGGCAGCTTCCTGTTCTGATTTCTTTTTGGCGAACTCTTCTTCTCTGTGTTGTTTCTCCTGGCGCGCAATTTCTTCTTTCGCTCTCTGCTCAGCTCCCCGTTTGACAATCGCTTCCTGTTTTATACGCTCAGTTTCCCGGCGTTCTTCTTCCCTTTTTTCTGCTGCAATTTGTTTCTCGCGTTCGGCTTCGGCTTTCTTTTGGCCAAGCTCTTCCTGACGCCTTGCTTCAGCTTCTGCCTGAGCCCTTTCTTTTTCTGCTTTCTGGCGCGCAATTTCTTCCTGTTTTCTTTGTTTCTCTAATCGGGCCTGCTCTTCTTTTTGACGACGTTCCTGCTCTTTTTTCTCAAGTTCCAGTCGCTTTTGTTTTTGCTGATTGCGGCGTTCTTTTTCTCTTTTCTCAAGTTCCAGTTGCTTTTGTTTTTCGCGTTCTATGCACTGGCGCTCTTTAGCTTCAGCGCTGAGTTTTTTCTGGCGTTCTGCCTCTTCTTTTTTCTTGGTTAACTCTTCTTGTCTGGCTTTTAGTTCTTGCTCTCTTTTATATTTTTCTTCGGCAATAGTCTTAAGTCGTTCTTCTTTTTGCCGTGCCAGCTCTTCTTGTCGAGCTTTGCGTTCCTGGTCGTGTTTGACTTTTTCCTCGGTAATCTTCTTGAGCTGTTCTTCTTTTTGTTTAGCCAGTTCTTCCTTCTTAGCTTCCAGTTCTTGCTCGCGTTTAGCTTTTTGCTCAGCGAACTGCTTCTGTTTCTCCTCTTTTTGACGAGCTTGCTCTTCTTGTTTGGCCTTAAGCTCCTGTTCGCGCTTAACTTTTTCTTCGGCGGATTGCCTTTGCTGCTCTGCTTTCTGTTTAGCTAATTCCTCTTCTTGCTTCTTACGCTCTATTTCTCTTTGTTGGCGCTCTTGCTCTTTCTTTTCAATTTCAAGTTGCTTTTGGCGCTCTTTCTCCAGGCGCACCTTTTCTTTTCGATCGGCCTCCTCTTTCGCCTTGCGTTCTTTTTCCAATTGCACCTGCTGCTTCTGCTCAAGCTCTTGTTGTTTCTTTAATTGTTTCTGGCGTTCTAATTCTTGGCGTTCTGTTTCTTTTTGAATATCTTGAGGAATAGATTTAAGATAACCCTTTGTTTTTTTGTAATTAGGTAAAACCTGTTCTGCCTGTTCAAATTTTACCTGCGCCTGCTCGTAATCTTTAGAATTATAAAGAGGAACTGCCTGACCATAGAGCACCTCTGCCTGTTCCTCTAATTTTCTTTGGTTTTCTTTCTGTTCAGCCTCAAGCCTTTTTTGTTTTTCCCGTTCTTCTTTCTGGCGTGCGAGCTCCTCATCTCTTGCTCTTTTTTCAGCTTCCTTAATATACTCTTTCATTTCAGGGTCTTTAGTCACCTCAATGGCCTTCTGCCATTCCTGTTTTGCCTCTTTTAGTTTTCCTTCCTGATAAAGCTGATTTCCTTTTTCAAAATACTCTCTTGTTTTGGCTTCTCTTTCCTCATTGCGCTTTTTAATTTCCGTTTGCTTTATCTCTTCTTTTACTTTCTGGATATTCTTCTCTGCTTGTTCAAGCAGGCGCTTTAAGTTATAGCTGTAACCTTTTATCTTTGGTTTCTCTTGGAATTGTAACTTCTCGGTAACTTCCTTTTCTTGAGTCGGTGCGGTTTGAGTTGCCGGGCCAATTTGCTCTTCTTTTATTTCCTGGGCGGATAAGAAACTACTGCCAAAGAAAAATATACCTATAATTGCCATAATCAAACTCTTCTTCCATGCGCTCTTTTTCATCTTGTTACCTCCAGATATATTGGTTTTGGGTTGGCTTCTTCTAATATCTTTCCCCATAGTTCTTCTGCCTCCTTTAATTTACCTTCTTTATGATAAGCTAAGGCTAAGACATTATCTTCTTTAAGTTTTCCCTCTAATGCAATGCGTCCCTTTATATATTCCTCTGCCTCATTATACATATTCTTTCCGATTTGTAAAATCTTTTCATACAATTCCAATGATTCCTCAAGCCTGCCGTCGCTATGCGCCTGCTGCGCTAAATAAATATTCCTGTATATTTCCCGCGTAATCAGGCTGTCCGGATGGGCTAATTCATTATTTACTAACTCCCAGGCCCAGAGTTTTACCATTGACTCTAACCATTTTTGCCGCGCCCGTTCTATCTCTTCGGGGGTGCGATCATAGAACTTAGCAGTAAGCCGGATAAATGGGCCCTGCGCAGTATAGTCAAGATGGGTTAGGTCATCATTAAAATTAGTAAAGTTATAACCTAAACCTACCTGAATAAACTCACCAACTTTCCTGGCTACTTCAACTAATGCGCCTTGTTTATAATCCTTTGCCTGCTTCTGGGTGAGGCGCCTGTATTCAGCGCCTACCTGCCAATCTTTATTAATATTATAATTAAGGCGATGAATCATCAGCCAGGTTTGTGTTTTGGTAAAATCAAAACCGGTTACCTTTTCTTCACCCATTTTGTAAGCTAATTTCTCAACTAACTGCCATTTATCCGTTAAATCATACACCGACTCCCCGGCTATAATGTGTGATTTTTCTTTATCAATATCGGAAAAATCGCTTTGCCCTGAAGGCGCATCATCTTCTAAATAGGTATATCTTGCCAAAAGATTAAGCCGATCAAAATTTACCGGCCTGTAGGCTAACCCTGTTGTCAACTCTTTATATTGAGCCTGCGTGGAATTAGCAGTAGTATTTTGGGACTGGGATATATTTGCCTTGGCAAAGAGCGTAGTATTAGGATTAATTTTTGTTTCTACAGCGTTGTATAAAACATACTGCCTCTTATTTTCATTTCCTTGGTCAAGACGCAGCTCTATCTTGCTTGAGGCCTTAAGGTTATCTTTATCTACATAGCTTAAGCCTAAAGTGCCTGCATTCCGTTTAGCCTGAGTGCCATCGAAATTTTGCACAATCCCACGTTCAAAACTTCCTTGTCCTGCCCATTTATCATTAATATCTCCTGATAAACCAAAAATATTGGAGTTGGAAGTTTCATTTTTTGTTGAGGCATATTCTTTCTCAAAGGTAGACTCTAGCTTTTCACTCAGTTTTTTCTTTACACCAAATACACTGGCAGTTTTCTTTCCTTCTATACCAGAGTCAGTAACAAAATGAGTGCCGAAAACTTCGGTCTTTTCATCCAGCTTAACCTTTCCGCCTATCGATGCTGTATCGCCTATAGCGGTTGTCCCATAATCAGCTAATGTATAGTCGCTAGTCACTTCAAATTTATCCTTGAGGTTTGCCGTCGCGCCTAAACTAGTGGCCGCGCCATTATTCCCCACAGCCTGCTTAGCCCTTAGAGATACAAACTTATTTACTTCTGTACTTATTCCGGCGCTGGTTTGATAATCAGGCGCTCCTTTTAGGCTCGCCTGCTGTTCCAAGGAAAGACCGAGCCTTTTCGTTGCTTTATAATCTAACTTTGCCGCGATGATATCTTCTTCGGCATTTGTTTCAGATGCAAATTCTTCTTTTCTTTCCGTAACCTCCTGATGGCGATATTCACCGGTTAGTTTTAATTTTTCTGTGGCTTCATGTGTAACTTGGGCAACAGTAGTTTCAGTCTTTTTAGCGCCTATCTGAAGCTGGGCTTGTAGATTACCGCTATCTAAAAGTCGCTGAATATCATGGGTGGCTTTTAGCCTGGTCTTAGAACTTATATCTAAGGTTATACCTCCTCCTATTAACTCCTTACCTTGCTGCGAAGAAGTAGCGCTAGATGAGAAACCTTTCTCAATTTTTTTATAGTAGCTGGTTAAACCTAAACGGCTTAAGAGATATGCCTCACCTTTCAAGCCATAGGCTTTACCTTTATCTAAATCTCCTGTTGCTAGTTCTGTAAAGCTTAAGCCACCATCTGTTGAGATAAAACTACCTGTGGCTTCGGATTTACTCTCAGCGTATTCACCGGTAAACTTAATATTTTTACCCAGATGGACTATATTGTCTATACCCTTTAACTCATAGTTTTTATCCAATTGTTCTTCCTTAACGTAGGTTCCGCCCATAATTAGGTAATCACTTAAGGATTTTTGCAGGCGCACTCCGACTGTGCCTTCGTCATATTTATCCTTTAGCTCATATTCATAGTCTGAGACTACATACACAGGATTCCCGTCTAACAAATGATTTGAAATAATAGATTCTGATTCGCTAATTTGAGAGATGGGTTTAAAGAAAATAATTCTGCCGTTTGAATAATTTATATCATAATCTGTGCCTTTAACCATTTCTTTTGTGGCTAATACCAGCCCGGTGATCTTATCCCTTACCTCTATCTTTACCTTGTCTGAACCTTCAATAATATCTTTATTTTTCAAATAATACAAAGAGCCGCCAGTGCCGATAAATTCATTATGGCTGGCTTTTTGTTGAGCGCGAGCTTTAAAAACAACAAACTTTGTCTTTGGCTCACCGAATTGTGTTGTGGAGACAGTTTCATAGTGGAGTTTACCGCCATAAAGAGAGCGGTTAAACTGGATAAACTCTGTATCGGTAAACGCGGTATTATAGTTACCCCACATAGCAGAAGACTTATCCCATTCAATCAAAAGATAAAATGGACCCTGGGTATCGGTGGCGCTATAGTTAATAGATGAACTATCTCCATAAACCGGATAGTATTTATTCGGGTCCAAATTCCTGAACAATTCCTTCTTGTCCCGTTCTGTATCTAAACTTGAGGTAATTAAGTATTTACCTTTGATCTTTCCTTTTAAATAATAGGCTAATTTTCCTTCTGACCAAAAGCCTTTTTGGAATTGATCATTCTGCTGCGCCGGCTCGATATTTCCGCTGATATGGCTATAACCCATTTTTGTATCGCCCATTGCCACAAAAAACAGGTAATTCTCGCCCACCTTAATATGCTTTCCCTCTATATCATACTCTCCGTCAGGCACGATAATATCTATTGTCTGGCTCTGCGCGGAGCTATCTTTTGCCGCGGGGTTATCTAAAAGTTCTTTGGCGGTTAAGCCTTTTTTCTGAATTATCGGAAACTCCCCTTCAATTTTCCCTAAACGCGTAATCCTTATATTATTGGCTGCCAAAGCAACTGCCTGATTTCCCTGCCCAACTAATATTACCTCTCCTTGTATCTTTATATTCTGCTTCTCCGGATTATTAACCTTGCCCTCCTTCTCTACCCAATCTTCTTTTTCTTTCTTTAACTCTTGCTCTGTTTTCGTAATTTTCGAATCTTCATCCTTTATATCAAAAGGCCTCTCTTTGGTTATATCTTGCCGGTTATCTTTTCCAGTAACAGTAATTTTATATACATATTCCCGATCTTCAGTCAGGGGCTTACCGTATTTGTCTTTTCCATCCCATTGAACCGGCTTATAGATATCTAAAGCGCTCCCCTCAAAAGCCCTAACCAACGACTTAGTGTCTTTATCTAAGATCTCCAACTTCCATTTCTTGATAAAAAGAGAATAGTTAGTGAATATATGAAATACCGCGGGAAGCAGTTTATTATTAGCGTCTTTAATTATTTCATCTTTATATAAAGCTACATTCAACCGCGGCTGGACTGAACCCTTTTGCTGGATTACCGTAAGAGGCATTGATTCCGCGGCCTTGCCTTCCGCGAGCTTTACTCCGAAATTCACCTTGGCTAACAAGCCGTCTGTAATATCAACAATAACTACCTTGTCAGTGGTTAAATAGGCGCCTTTAGGCAGAGTCCTTTCATCCAGCCTGAAAAGATGCCTGCCTGGAATAATTGCTGCCAAATGAAATTTTCCATCTTTGTCTGCGGTGATTAGAGTGCCCTCTTCTGTAGCAATCTGCGCGTCGGGTATCGGCTCTTCGCCTTTATCCTGAATACCATTTTCATTTCGATCATGAAAAACCTTACCAATGACTGTGCCTAAATCAAATAAGGGATCAAGCACTACCTTTACTTCTGCAGAGGCTATATTGGATAACCGAGATGAACCTGCTTGTCTTTCTAAGTAGGCAGTATTTGAATAATTGCCGGGGGCCACGCCGCTGCCCACTACCAACTGATATTTCAAGGTTGTCGTAGAGCCTGCAGCAAGGTTAGAGATGTTAAAATAGAGGTTTCTTGTCCCGGTCCCACTGGGATCTGAAATTTTATTGCCATTTAAGAGCACCTTACCTGCAATATACTTAAATCCGGCCGGAATCCTATCATTTATTCTCAAGTCTGATGTAGCTACGGAAGAATTGCTAACAATAGTTAAGGTATAGGTCACCACGTCGCCCACCACTACTTCCTTCTTATTCACCGCCTTGCTTAAGCTGAATAATGCCCCTCCGGTTGGGTCCAGAGGAACATCAAAATGCAGAGGCGTAGCCGCGACCGTAAAATTAGCCCCATAATAAATATCCGTATAAGAACCATCAGCGCTGCCCGAAGTCGTACCCAAGCCATTTCCCGCCGGCACTGTAATTATAGAAGAGCCCGGCAATACGCCTGTATATCCGGTAGCTGTTACCCTTAAATAATAACTTCCTGCGGGACAGAGAAAACTATACGCGCCATCGCTTGATGTTACCTGGATTGCTCCGCCGGGTATTCCCGAAGCTAAATTATTGGTTGTGGCATCATATATACTTACGGTTGCTCCTGAAATTGAGCTACCGGTTAAGGCATTATAAATTGTCCCCTTTGGATCAACCAAGTCAACATAAAAACTATGTGCTGCACTATTAACGGTCACCGTAACAGTAGACCTTCCTGGACGCCAGCCAATCGTCTGGCTTGTCCAATCCCCTGCATTATTCGCTGTAGTACTGCCTGTATAATAAACCGTTCCACTATTGCTAATCGAAATGCTCACGGTTGCAGCAACTGTGGCCTGTCCGGTTATAGGTATATTCACTGTGCTGGTGGAAGTATCCGTATCATTCGATGTCGTGATTGTAACTATGCTTCCGTCAACCATATCATTAAGAGAGCTTGTGCTACCCAAGTTTGAATTATCCACATTAAATCCGCTCGGCGATGTACCATAATCTGAATTATCTGTGCCGTCATTTATCTTAAAGCGTATCTTAACATTACTGTAAACTGCATTATCAATATACTCTCTAGAGTTATCCCAGATTAAGGTATGGGCAGCGCCACTCATATCAGTGGCAGAAGAAAGATTTGTCTTTGTGCCGGTAATATCTGAATCTGAAATACTGGTCCAGCTTCCTGAAGCTACCTGATAATAGAAGCTCCCAGCAACCACGGAACAAGCATTTGCCTCTGCATCTTTAATTTTAAAAGTTATGGTAATCTTACCACTTCCACCTGTAACTTGAGATAAAGCAGGTAAAATATTTTCAGTTGTGCCATCATGGAGCGCAGAAGCAGTATTAGGAGAGTAGGTAAAGGTTACCGCTGTTCCTTGGAGGGTATTACCTGCTTCGTCAGTAGCCCTTGCCTTGACCTCGTAGGTGTGATTATTTGTCCAAGTAGGTAAAGTAATATTATCCGTCCAGCTTACAGAAGTGCTGCTCGTAGTAGCATCGTGAGTTGTTGCCAGCCAAGTTATACTATTCTCCCAACTATTACCATCCCAATATTGACTGTTACCTGTATCTTTAATATAGAAGGCCGTAGAGTCTGCATTCAAACCAGAGCCGCCGGAATTATCTGCTGCATTACCTGTAAATGTTACAGGAACTGACTTATAAGTTGTGCCATTAACAGGGATAGTAACTTCAGCTGTTATAGGATTAGTAGTATCAATAACCAGCGCCTTGTTCACGCCTAATGAGCCTGTTGCTGCGGGCGAGGCGAGTGTTAAGGTAGCATTGTTGCCAGCGGCGTCAGCGATCGCGCCGGCGTTAAGCGCAAGTGAGCTTGTGGCAACGTAATCCAAATCAGCTGAAGTATTGCCAGCGCTAACAGTATAATTAAAAGTTAAGACGGTTGTAGTTGAGCCAGATGCATAGTCAACCGCCGTGGTTGCCGGCGAGCCGGTGGAGAGAGTAAGTCGAGGTGTGCCGGTAACCGTAACCGCTTCAGTAAAAGTAACAGTAACAGGAACTACTTGGTTAAGTTTGTATGCACCATTAGCGAGGGTTGAAGAAACGCCGGCAGCCGCAACCGTAGGCGCGGTGTTATCCACGGTCAAGGTTGCAGTAGATGCGGTTGAATAATTACCCGCAGCATCAATGACAAACATTTGATACGCTCCTGCAGTTGCCGGAGCAGAGATTGTGGTTGCTAAGCCGCCGGCAGTAGTCATCGTTGCGCCTGCGGAAAATGAGGTTGTTCCTGAAGGCGCAAACCAAATATTATTCGTGTCATCGGCTGAGCTGACAACAGTAACACTGGCTGCACCCTGCTTAGAGACGCTTGCGGCAAAGACAGTGTCTTGGTTAGTAGGCGCGGTATTATCTACAGTAAAGGTTGCGCCACTTGTAGGAGCGGAAGTAACCACATTGCCTGGGACA
>PEYI01000064.1 GCA_002774445.1 Candidatus Omnitrophica bacterium CG08_land_8_20_14_0_20_41_16
CTATGTCCCGAACTCACATCGGTTAGACTAAGAAAGAGCTTAACTTGGCACGCATCTGTGTAATCATAAAATAAGCAATTTTGTGAAGCCCTATTACTTTTAAACACCTTATTTCATAAGGGTAATAAGTACCCTGAGTATATTCTCATTGAGCTTATAGGCGTGGTGTATTTCTTTTATCGCGAGAGGATTAAGAGAAAAGTTCAAAAGATAATAAACGCCTTCGGTATATTTTTTAATCGGGAAAATCAATTTCTTCTTCTCTGCCCAAAGAGCGCCTTGGGTAACAACCCCGCTATTTTTGATAACAACGTCGTTAATCTGCCGAAACAGGTTCTTTTTGGCTTCTTCTGATAAATCCGGTTTGACTATAAATATCGCTTCGTATTTCTTCATTATTTTTCCTTTTGGTTAAAAATATTCATGGTTTTATCAATACCTCCCTCTGCCCAGAGCAGGCAGCATTGGGCTGCCCTATCAACTATCCCGGGAATATCTTTTTTTTCTCTGCGGTTAAAACGCGAAAGAACAAAATCGCGGGTATCTGAATTATCCCTTGGCCTTCCGATACCGATGCGTAGACGGCTAAATTGATTGCTGCCAAGAGAACCTATTATCGATTCAATCCCGCGGTGGCCCGCAGATGAACCTTGGGAGCGGATTTTAAGCCTCCCAAACTCTAAATCTAAATCATCGCAGGCTACTAAAAAATCTGTTGCTTTAAGTTTATACCGCTTAAGAAGGGGCTTAACTGCCTCCCCGGACAAATTCATAAAAGTAAGCGGTATGGCTAATACTATATCCAAAGAGCCTATCCTGCTTTTACCGCTTAACGCCTTAATCCCTTTTTCTTTTTTAAGAGCTATTTTTTCAGCGCTCGCCAAATGCTTTACAACTTCAAAACCGATATTATGCCTTGAGCCGGCATAAACTATGCCCGGGTTACCTAAACCTACGATAATCTTCACCCCGCACCTTCTATCTTATTCACTTATCTAAAATCCCATACCTTTTTTAACTACTTGAATACAAAGAAGGTGCAGGGTTCACTTCTTTTCTTTACCCCGTTAGAAACACCAAGTTTTTCATCCAATAAAGTAAGGTTTCTAATGGGGTTTGTTCTCTTTGCCTTCTTTTGCTGGCGCAGTCTCGCCTTCAACAGGGACTTCTTTCTTCTCTTTAATTACCTCAGGCTCCTGTTTCACTTCACCCTCTAACACCTCAGCGGGGGCTTCCTCTTTCATCGGAGCAATGATAGATAAAACTATCGCGCCTGGGTCATTTAAGAGCTTAACGCCCTCAGGAACAACTATATCCTTAATATGTATAGAATCTCTCAACTTAAGCAAAGATACGTCCACTTCAATTGCCTTAGGAATATTAGTAGGCAAGCACTCCACCTCTATCTCCCAAAGTATATACTCCAAAGAACCGCCTTCAAGTTTGACACCCACAGGTTCGCCCTTCGCTACAACCGGGATGTTAACCTTAATCGCTTTAGTCAGCGAAATCTGGTTAAAATCCACATGAACTATCTCTCCGCGGACAGGGCCATACTGAATCTCCTTAATAAGACAGGGGCGGGATTTGTGATTGTTCTCTAACTTATGGCTTTGGCCAAAGGAAGCCAAACCATTGCCCTCTGGCTTATCGTCTTTAATATTAACATTTATAATCACGCCTTCGATCCTATGCTGATGCACCAATTGCACCAATTGACGGTGGGATAATTTAAGCGCCAAGGCATTCTTGCCATCGGCGTAAATTACCGCCGGGATAAAACCCTTATCCCTTAATCCCTTGGTCTTTCCTCTTCCTATCTCTTGCCTTATTTCTGCGTTTAAAACCAGCTCTTTCATTGTTTTACCTTTCTTTGTCCCTCGCTTAATCAAATAAACAGCTTACTGATTTCTCGTTATGTATCCTCTTAATCGCTTCGCCTAAAAGATTAGCTATGGTTAAAACTTTAATCCGCGAATGTTCTTTATCCTTGGCTAAAGGAATACTATCCGTAATAACCAGCTCCTTCAAATATTTACAATTATTCAAGCGCTCTATGGCCTGATCCGACAAAACTCCGTGGGCAATAGCGGCATAGACATCCTTGGCCCCGGCCTTTCTTAATGCCTCTACGCCCTCAAAGAGAGAACTCCCCGTAGCCACTAAGTCATCAACGATAATCGCGTTTTTGCCTTCAACCGTGCCTAAGATATGCATAGCCTCAACCTTCTCCGGAGACTCGCGCCTCTTATCAATAATCGCCAGAGACGCTCCGAACCTCTTGGCATAAGCCCGGGCGGTCTTGATACCGCCGACATCCGGAGAGACAACTACCAAATCTTTTAGGCTAAGATTATTAAAATAATCCGTGAATACGCCGACAGAAAAAAGATGGTCCACGGGTATATCAAAAAAACCCTGAATCTGGCCGGCATGTAAATCCATAGTCAAAATTCTGCTCGCTCCGGCAGTAGTCAACAAATTAGCGACTAACTTTGCGGTTATAGGCACGCGGGGCTGGTCTTTCCTGTCCTGACGGGCATAACCAAAATAAGGAATAACCGCGGTAATGCGCTGGCTAGATGCCCTTCTTAAAGCATCCATCATTATTAAAAGCTCCATCAGGTTCTCATTGCTTGGCGGACAAGTGGGCTGGACTATAAAAACATCTTTACCGCGAATATTATCATTAATCTTTACCTTGATCTCGCCCTCGCTAAACCTACTGACCAAAGCATCTGATAGTTTTACCTTAAGATATTTACAGATATCTTTGGCTAACTGAGGGTGCGCATTACCGCTAAATACCGCTAATTTATCCATATATCTATCCCTTCTGTTTTAAAATTCTCGCCGGAACACCCACGGCTGTCTTTTTATCAGGAATATTTTTAATTACGACCGTCCCCGCGCCGGTTTTTGATCCCCGGCCTATTTTAACCGGGGCAACTAAAATTGTATCAGAACCAATTAATGCCCGGTCTTTTATAACTGTGCCGTACTTCCTTAAACCGTCAAAATTAGCAGTTACTGTCCCTGCTCCGATATTAACGGCATTACCTACTAAGGTATCTCCGATATAACAGAAATGCTTGGCAAAGGTATTCTTGCCAATTTTGGCGCGGACAGTTTCCAAGAAATTGCCTAAGGTTACATCATCTGAAATACGCGTCCCCTCCCTTAAATGCGCGAAGGGGCCGATAAAACAATGTTTTCCAATACTAACATCACTTTCAATAACTGTAAAGGGATAAATTACGCTCTCCTGTCCTATTTTTGCCCCGTAATTTATAAACGCCGAGGCCGGATCAACTATGGAAACTCCGCTTAGCATAAGCTTTTCGTTTATCCTGGATTGCATTATAATGTTGGCCTTAGCTAACTCCACATGCGAATTTATACCCATTGCCTCATTTATATCCGCAATCTTTATCCCGTCAACCAACTTACCTTGGGCATAAAGTATCTTAATAACATCGGTAAGATAATATTCTTTTTTGCGGTTATTAGCCTTTACTTTCTTTAAGGCCGCTTCCAAGCTCGACCTATTAAAACAGATAATACCGGTATTAATCTCCTTGATATCTTTTTCGAATTCATCCGCGTCTTTTTCTTCCACTACACCACAGACACTGGAATATTTATCGCGTAAAACCCTACCATAACCACGAGGTTTAACTAATTCAGCGGTTAATAAGGTTGCATCGATTTTATTTTCGATATGATATTTGATAAGCTTATCGACTGTCTCTTTTTTTAATAACGGGATGTCCCCGTAAAGGACTAAGACTGTGCCCTTAAAACCCTTTAACTGCTTAAGGGCAACTTTGACTGCGTCTGCAGTGCCGATAAGTTTATTTTGGATGGCTACCTTAACCCCGGCAGGAATCTCTTTTTTTACCAGTCCGTGTTTATAGCCTAAGACCACGACGGACTGCTTGGGCTTTAAAGAACGGGCTAAATCTAAAACATAGCCCAGCATAGGCCTGCCGCATATCTTATGCAGGGCCTTAGGGGTAGCGCCCTTCATCCTCTCCCCCTTACCCGCTGCCAGAATTATTACCGCGATATCTTTAGGCATAGTGTATTATTTGCCCTTTATGTACGATTTTAGAACATGGCTTTACTCAGAAGAGCCTAAGCTATTATATCAGGGCTTGACTAATTTACAATTATCCAGAACCGTTAGCTTATCTACCAACAACATTAAGTAATTTTGTTTTCTTTTTTAAAATAAAAAATGTTAAATATATACCTAAACTTATAGCAAAAAATATTACCCAAGAACTATTCACTGTAAACTTTTTTTTAGATAAAAAATTAGTTACAACTTCCAAGAAAAAGAATGTTGTCACAATGGAAAAATAGGTGGAGAACTCCCTCCTAAGAACAGTTTTGAATGAAAATCCCAACTCTGGTTTCTTCCAATTTCTAAAACGAGGAATTACAATGGGTGTTTTTTTAGCCCATTCTAGAAATTGATCCTTAAATTTACTCCTTAAAAACTCTTCTTCGGTAAAAATAATCCGCTCATAATAGATCCAAAATCCAAACCAAACCAACAAAGCCAGCCACCATACTTGGATAAATAAGGTAATACCGAAAACAATGATAAAATTACCCAGGTAAAGCGGATTCCTCGAAATGGAATACATCAATGCCATTTTTCCTTTTAATCTATCCGATAAATTTAACTAATTATCTAAAAGTTGGGATGTATGGATTTAATGAGGCCACAACTTATGGAGCAATAGCAAACATAAGTTGTTTGGCCGAATTAATCCCGAGGCTCCCATACTTTACTTTCTTCAAACCGAGGGATCTTCCATTTGCCCGGCAAGGATTCGGACCTTGACAGTCAGACCCAAATTCTGATGTGCTACCATTACACTACCGGGCATCAAATTTAAGCTCGACGCTCCTGCCATAACAATTAATAAGCCCGAGGCGGGATTTCGCCTAATTCTCCAAATAGCAAGGCTCAAAAATTCTCGTGTCCTACCTACCTGCTCGCTTACGCTCGCAGGTATTTCGCTAGATAAAAACTTTAGGTGCTCAAATTGGACGACGGCCCCTTCCCCTTCTCCTGCTCATATGCCTCAAGAACCTTTTTCTGCAAGTATTCCCTGAATACTTGCGTTATCGGGTGGGCGATATCCTTATATTCTAATTGCGCTAAGTTAACTCCCTCAAGATGCTCCGGTTTTACACTTTGAGGCAATAGGCCTGCGCATTGGTTACAATATTTACTGCGCATTTCATTCTTAAAACCGCATTTAGGGCAAGGTTGCTTTACTTTTCTTGAAGGCATAGCGATAAATAACCCGTTTGTGCCTTCAATCACTTTTATATTTCTCACGACAAAGGCATTATCAAAGGTTACCGTAGCATAGGCCTTAAGTTTCTTATCCGGTGAATCTTTGAGGGCTATCCTTACTTCGGTGATTTCCATAGCTTTAAACCTCCCTGCCGGCAGGCTGCCTACTAATATTTTAAACGGTCTTTACCACAAAAACCCGCCAACCCTTATTTTTATTTCCTATAATTTTGGCTATTCTTAAGGCATCTTTACCTGAAGGAACAATAGCAAAAACTGCCGGGCCGCTTCCGGACATAAGCACGCAATCTAACCCTAACCTTAAAAGCGTATCTTTGATACGTTTTACTTCAGGGTATAGCCTTATGGTTATTTTTTCAAGGCTGTTGAATAATGGAGTTCCCGCTGGCCTAATGCCCAGGATTCTCTTCGCGCTGGTAAAAGAGTTCTTTTTGGCCAGTGCTGAAATTAGTATTTTAACATCACAAACAGGCTTTGTCAACCCCGCACCTTCTTTCTTATTCAAGTTATCCCATTTCTTATATATTAAAGGTGTAGAAACATGTATATCAGGAACAATCAGGATATGCCAAAACTTAATTTTCTTAAGATTATTTAACGGTTTAATTCTTTCTCCCCTGCCGGCGCCTACGGCAAAAGGCAGATCATAGACAAAGAAAGCAACATCGCTTCCGATTTTTGTGGCAAGCTTAGCCAGCATGGCCTTAGAAAGCTTGAGTTTCCAAAGTTTATTTAATCCTCTTAAAACAGCCGCGGCATTCCCTGAACCACCGCCTAGGCCCGCGCCTACAGGGATATGCTTGGCAATATTTATATCCAAACCCTCTGCGGCCGCAAACTTATCCCGCAATAACTTCGCCGCCTTAAAACATAGATTAGCCTCATCCAAAGGCACAGCCTTATTATTACAACTAACCTTTATCAAATTATCTTTGCGCGGCTTCAAAATTATTCTATCCGCCAAACTTATTCTTTCAAAGATTGTCTTTAGGTTGTGGTAGTTATCCGAGCGCTTATTAATGACTCGGAGGTAGAGGTTTAGTTTAGCGTAGGATTTGATAACTAATTGGTAAGGCATTGCACAGCTGCTTTTTCTATGTCTAAATTAGTGAGATTGTATTCTTTTAGAAGTTCTGCAGGCTCCCCTGACTGGCCAAATCTGTCTTTTATACCTACGCGCGCGACCTTGGTAGGATAATTTTCCGCCACCACCTCAGCTACACTTGAAGCAAGGCCTCCGATAATAGAATGTTCTTCACAAACAATTATTCCACGTGTCTCTTTAGCTGCTTTTAATATTGCTTTAGTATCAATGGGCTTTAAGGTATGCATATTAATCAGACGGGCCTTAATTCCTTTTTTGGCAAGGGCATTAACAGCTATCAAGGCCTCAGAGACCATAATCCCGCAGGCAATAATTGCGATGTCATTACCTTCGGTCAAGGCCTGCGCCTTGCCAAACTCAAACTTACCTTTATTCTCTAAAGTAGAAACCTTAGTCCGGCCGAGCCGGATATAAAAAGGCCCCTTAGTGTTAGCTGCAGTAATTACTGCCTCGGCAGTCTGCGGAGCGTCACAAGGGACAATAATATTCATATTCGGGATTACGCGCATAAGCGCTAAATCTTCTAAAGCCTGATGGCTTGCGCCGTCAGGGCCAACGGTAATGCCGGCGTGAGTAGCTACAATCTTAACGTTAAAATTATTATAAGCTATGGAATTACGCACCTGATCCCAGGCGCGGCCGGAAGCAAACATAGCGAATGTGGACAAAAATACGGTTTTGCCAAAAGCGGCTAACCCGGCGGCAGCAGCCATCATATTTCCCTCGGCAATTCCAAAGTTAAAAAATCTCTCCGGGAATTCTTTAGCAAATAAACTAGTGCGGGTGGAACTGGAAAGGTCAGCATCTAGTACAACAATATCTTTGCGTTGCTTACCTAATTCTACCAAGGTCTGACCGTATATGTCGCGTTGATAAAGAAATTCAGCCATATGTTTTAGCTCGTAGCTCTTGGCTCATAGCTCATAGTATAAAGTTTTTACTATGACCTATGAGCTTTGAGCTAAACTTATTATTCTAATTCTCTTAGCGCTTTTTCTGCCTCTTCCTGCGTGGGCGCGCGGCCGTGAAAATCTACTACATTTTCCATAAAAGATACGCCCTTGCCTTTTATGGTGCGGGCAATTATTATTGAAGGTTTTCCTTTAATTGTCTTGGCCTCATCATAGGCAGAAAGAATCTGCCGCATATTATGGCCATCAATCTCAATCGTATGCCAGCCAAAGGCCTGCCATTTTTTGGCTACCGGTTCTAAATTCATTATATCTTTAGTCGCGCCGTCAATCTGAAAACCGTTACAGTCCATTATCGCGCAGAGGTTATCGCATTTATAGTGGCTGGCCGCCATGGCTGCCTCCCAAATGCTGCCTTCCTGTATCTCTCCGTCGCCAATGAGCACATATATACGGCAATCCTTTTTATCTATTCTTGCCCCCAGGCTCATGCCTAAGGCTACGGACAAACCCTGGCCCAGGGAACCCGAGGCTGATTCTACCCCGGGAGTGCGCCTATCCGGATGCCCCTGGAGCATTGAACCCAATTTCCGCAACGTCATAAGTTTATCTTTCGGAAAATACCCTGACTCTGCCAACTCCGCGTACCATAACGGACAGCAATGGCCTTTGGACATATGGAACCTGTCGCGCTCAGGCCAGTGAGGATTTTTAGGATCATGTTTTAATACTGAAAAGAATAACGCGGTGATTAAATCCGTTGAAGAGAGGCTTCCCCCGGGATGCCCTGAGCCTGCCTTGGCAATCATTTTAATAATCAGGCGGCGTATCTCTCTTGCCTTATCCTCTAATTCCTCAATCGTGAGCGGAGTTGAAGGATTGGTTTTGTTCTGGTTATATTTCATTTATTTTTAAGCGCCTCTATCTTTTTCTTAAGGTCATCCTGATTGGGATTTAGCTTTAAAGATTCCTGCCAGTTAAATCGGGCATTCCCTACATCTTTCATCTTAAAATTGACATCGCCCAAATGCTCAAAGATAACCGCATCCGGCATAAGAGAAACTGCCTTTTTTAAAGTCTCCTTTGCCTGCTTTAACCTGCCCTGCTTATAATAAAGCCAACCTAAGCTGTCTATATAAGCTCCGTTGGCTGGGTCAACCTTAAGCGCCCGCTTAATTAAATCTTCGGCTTCCTTAAGGCGCTTATTATTCTCTACGTAGGTATACCCTAAAAAATTCAAGGCCTCGGCATAATCCGGCTTTAAGACAATGGCCTTTTTTAATTCTTCCTCTGAAATAACGTTGTTTTTTAGCTCGCTATAGAGAGCGCCCAGATAAAAATGAACTTCGGGGTTATTAGGATTAAGCTTAGAAGCATTTTTAAGCGCTGCCACATATTCTCTAAAGGCTGCGCTGGGCTTACCCTGCGCCAAATTCAAAAGAGCTAAGACCGCATGCGGCTCTATTGCCTCAGGATCAAACTTAATAGAATAATTTAGCTCATCCTTGGCCCGGCTAATTTCATTCTTCTTTATCAGGGCCAGCGCGAAATCAAGATGGACTAAAGCAGCTTCATCATCAAGTCTTAAAGACTCTTCATATTCCTTAACCGCCTTGTCCAACTCTCCTGAATTAGAGTAAAACAAGGCCATTATATAATGGGTTAGGGGCAGCGAAGCTTTTTTATCTAAGGCGGAAACATCCCCTTTGACGGCAAGAACAATAAAAATTACCGCCAGAATCACCCAGATAAACCCTGTTAGAGACATCAAATCTTTTTGCTGTCTCTTAATAGTCTCTAACGGGGTAAACCCTGTTAG
>PEYI01000040.1 GCA_002774445.1 Candidatus Omnitrophica bacterium CG08_land_8_20_14_0_20_41_16
ACAAAGATTTGCCCAAAAAAGTCTACATCCGCACCTTCGGATGTCAAATGAATGTTCGGGATTCGGAAGTGATTTGCGGCTTACTAAAAGCTAACAACTATAAGCTAACAGCTAATCCAGGGCAAGCCGACGTAGTCATATTTAACACCTGTTCTGTGCGGCAGCACGCGGAAGATAAAGTTTGGAGCGAGATTGGAAGGATTGCGAAGTTGTCCCCCTATGATTTGGCGCCAAAAGCGCGCCAAATCAAAACAGGGGGGACTCCTCGCCCGACAAAAAAGATTGTCGGGCTCGTCGGTTGTATGGCGCAAAATTATAAAGAAAAGATTTTTGAGAAAGCGCCTAATGTTGATTTTGTAGTCGGCCCCAGTGATATAGCTAAAATTCCGGAGATTATAAGGAAATTATTAGTTGGAAAAAGGGGATTGTTCTCGCTAGAGCAGGCACCCCGCCGTATCGGATCGGCGGGTGCCCCGCTTTCTGCGGGGGACAGTCCCCGTTCTTTCAGCTCCCTGTTTACGCGTAAAATTTGGGAGACAGACGGAGAAACCAGGCCGGAAGAAATCTATCATAGCGGTTTTTACGAAGATAAAAAACACGCCTATGTGGTTATCTCGGAGGGCTGTTCTAACTTTTGTTCTTATTGCGTTGTTCCTTATGTGCGCGGGCCGTTACGCCACCGGCATTATAAGGATATCTTAAAAGAAATAAAGGCGGGCTTAGAAGCGGGGATTGCCTCATTTACCCTCTTGGGCCAGAATGTCAACGCGTATAATTGTGAAGGCGTTAATTTCATTAGGCTTGTTGAATCCGTTAATTCCGTTAAAGGGCTGGAAGAATTAAGTTTTATTACTTCTCATCCTAAGGATACCTCAATTGATTTATTCAAGGCTATAGCTTCCTTGGAAAAGGTTAAGAAATCCCTGCATCTTCCGGTTCAGTCAGGTTCGGATAGGATCCTTAAACTAATGAATCGCGGCTATACAAGGAAATTCTATTTAGATTTAATAGATAATTATCGTAAAATTGTGAAAGGCGGCGCACTTACCACCGATATAATCGTAGGTTTTCCTACTGAAAGCGAATCTGATTTTGAGGATACCTGTAGATTAGTAAAAGATGTGGGTTTTAATTCCGCCTATATATTTAAGTATTCTGTTAGGCCGGGAACCGAAGCGATAAAAATGCCTGATGATGTCGCGTTGGTAGAAAAAGAAAAAAGGCATAAAGCTGTATTGGATTTACAAAGGCAGATTTCAAGTATAAAAAATGCCCATGGCATATCGCAGTATTTTAAGAAAACAAATTATTTTTTTGGTGGGGCCTACTGCAATAGGAAAGACCGAAGTTGCCGTTTATCTCGCTAAAAGAATAGGCGCCCAGATTATCTCCTCTGATTCTATGCAAGTTTATAAGGGTATGAATATAATTACCTCCAAGCCTAAGCCTGCCTTAAGAAAAAAGATAAAGCATTATTTAATCAACACAGTCCCTATAGCCAGGAATTATGATGTTTCTTCTTATCGCCATGATGCGCTTAAGAAAGTTAAGGAAATTATCGCGAGAGGGAAAGTTCCTATTTTTGTGGGAGGGACCGGGCTTTATATGTCTATTTTGGTTGATGGGATATTCAAGGGGAAAGTTAAAGATGAGGATATTCGTAAGAAATTTTATAAGATAGCTCAAGCTAAAAGCAGCGGTTATCTGTATAAGAGGTTAAAAAAAGTTGATCCTGAAGCATCCGGGAAAATTCACCCCAATGATACCAAGCGTATTATCCGCGCCTTGGAGGTCTTTGAGGCCGCGGGAAAACCGATTTCTATGCTGCAGAAAGAAAGGCACGGCCTAAGGGATGAGTATGATGTCAGGATTTTTTGTTTGAATACGGAGAGGGCTAAGCTTTACAAAAGAATAGATGAGCGCGTGGAGAGGATGTTTAAACAGGGGTTAATAAACGAAGTAAAGAAGCTTCTTAAGAGGCGCTTGAGTGAAACCGCATCTTGCGCTATCGGGATAAGAGAAGTTAAGGGTTATCTTAGCGGGGGCTATGGATTAGAAGAGGCGAAAGGTATGATTAAGTTGAATACCCGCCATTACGCAAAGAGGCAGTTGACTTGGTTTAGGAAAGATAAACGTATAAAATGGGTTAATATTAAGGATAAAGAAACTCCTCAATCGGTTGCAAAACGCATTCATAAGCTATGGAGAGAGCTCTCTTAGTAACCATAAATTTAAGGCCAGAAAAGGATTCATGGGAAGTCGAAGATGCTGTTAGTGAGCTCCAAGAATTGGTTTCTGCCTGCGGAGTCCAACCTTTAGAAAATATTATTGTTTTTTGCGACAGGCCAACGCCTAATTTTCTAATCGGAAGAGGCAAGGTTGAAGAAATAGGGCTATTGGCGCAGGAATTAGAGGTTGATACAATAATTTTAAGCCACGATTTATCCGGAACGCAGCAGAGAAATCTTGAGGAGGCATGGGGCAAGAAGACAATTGACCGCACCCAGCTAATCCTTGGTATATTCGCCCGCCGCGCAAAAAGCCCTGAAGGCAAGATGCAGGTAGAATTGGCGCAGTTAGAATACCTTCTGCCGCGATTAGTAGGTAAGGGAATAATTCTTTCGCGCCAGGGAGGAGGGTTAGGCACAAGCGGGCCAGGCGAGAAGAAACTTGAAATTGACCGCAGGCGGGTTAGGGAGAGGATAGACAAGTTTAAGGATGATTTAAAAGGAGTGGCTGCGCACCGTTTCTTGATACGTAAAAAAAGGAGAGATGACGATATCCCGTTAGTGGTCCTTGTCGGATATACCAGCGCCGGTAAATCTACTCTTTTAAATGCGCTTGCCCAGGCCAGGCAGGTAGTTTCCGGCAGCCTCTTTATCACTTTAGACCCTAAAGCCCAAAACCTTAAGCTTCCAAATGGAGAGCAGATTGTAATCTCCGATACCGTAGGTTTCTTGCGCAATTTGCCGCATAATTTGATAGAGGCATTTAAGGCTACATTGGAAGAGGTGACCGGCGCGGATTTATTGATCCATGTTTTAGACGCATCCTCTGCGCAAGTATATGAACGGCATAAGGCAGTCTTAAAGGTGCTCAAAGAACTCAGGGCAGAGGAGAAGCCGATAATTACCGCGTTAAATAAAATTGACCTCTTAGATGATCAGGCGTGGTTAGCTAATTTATCTAAGGATTTTATTAATTCCGTTCCTATATCCGCGAAGTTAAGTCAGAATTTAGATGTTTTGCTTAAAGCAATACAAGGTAATTTTCCCGAGAAGATGATGGAATTAGATATACTGATTCCTCACCGGCGGATGGATTTAGTGGATTTATTCTATCGTCAAGGTAAGGTAGTAAGAATAAAATACCTTCAAAAAGGTATAAAGATTAAGGTCAACATCTCTAAGATATTATATCATAAGTTGTTGCAGAACAAGGAGATAGAAAATAACTGTTAGAATATCTAATAAATTTTATTAAATATGCTTGACAAGATATTTATTTTATGCTATGCTTTCTATAATTAAGCCTGTTTGCCGACAGGCAGGGAGATGATATGCCTTTGTTTGATATTCAGATTAGCCAGGATGAGCCGGTTTATGTAATTAGCGTAGTAAGTAAATTGGTAGATTTGCCGGCCTGGACTTTACGCCAGTTGGATAAAACAGGCATAGTCAAGCCTAAACGAATAGGTAAGAAGAGCCGGTTGTATTCGCTTAAAGATATAAGAAGGTTGGAATACGTTCATTATTTAATGGAAGAAAAAAGAGTTAATATTCACGGTATAAAAATAATTATTGAAAGAGAAGAGGGGTAATCTAATTAGCACTCCCGCTATTAAAGTGCTAAATTTAATCTTTACAAAGAAGTAAAGTGTGTTAAAATTATTTTTTAGCATTAAAAAATTCTGTCCTGCACTGTAGGCGAAGTTTTCCCGCACCACATCAAATAGCGGTGCGGGAAAACTTCGCCTACAGAAGGATGTTGAGGAAAGATGAATTATGGTAAAAAATGTTGATTACGAGTCGCGCAGAAGGGCAGTTTTAAGCGCGGCTATAAATAAACATATTCATAATGCCGAACCTGTTGCCTCGGAAGATATCGCGGAAAATTTTGATTTAAGCCCGGCGACTATCCGGAATATTTTTTCTGAGTTGGAAGAAGAGGGATATCTGACGCATCCTTATACATCAGGGGGAAAAATTCCTACTGAAAAAGGGTATCGTTATTATGTGGATTTCTTGGTCTCTCAGATAGGCATTTTGGATGAAGAGAAGAATAATATTAAGCGGGAATATAAGGGGCAGATGCGCGGGCTTGAAGATGCGCTGGAGGAGACCTCCGGGATTATATCTCAGGCTACGCGTTACGCCGGTATTGTTTCTTTTTTAGAGTGGCAGGATAAATTATTCTATAAGGGTTTAAGCCGGATATTGGAACAGAAGGAGTTTAATGATCCGGAAAAGGTGCGCCTTTTAGTCAGGGCACTTGAAGAGAAGGAGCATCTTTTGGAAATTATCAACCGGGATTTTATTATTGATAAGGTTAAGGTGTATATCGGGCATGAACTGGAGTATCTGGAGATGGAAAATTGTTCTTTAGTTGTCTCTGGTTACCATAAGAAAAATAAGCCTCAGGGCAGGATTGCGGTCCTCGGGCCGGTGCGTATGGAATACAGCCATGCTATTCCCGTGCTGGCGTATATCTCAGATGTTTTAAGCGATTTTCTGGAGAATATTGAATGATGAATCAGGATAAAGAGAATAATAAGAAGGAAGAAAAGGATGTAATTTTAAAAGAATCCGAATATCTGAAATTAAAAGAGGACGCGGATAAGTCGGCTGAGTTTGCGGATAAGGTATTGCGGCTTCAGGCGGATTTTGAAAATACCCGTAAGCGCATAGAGCGGGAAAAGCAGGATTTTGTTAAGTTCGCCAATGAAGGAATAATATTAGAATTATTGAATGTTTTAGATGATTTAGAGCGCACGGTAAATTTAGCCGAGGCGCAAAAGCAAGACCCGCAAGCTTTTTTAAAAGGCGTTGAGATGATTTTAGCGCACCTTTATGAGATGCTTAAGGAATATGGAGTTAAGCCTATTGAGACAGAGGGTAAATTATTTGACCCGCATTATCAAGAGGTATTGATGCAGGAGGAGAATAAAGATTTGCCAGAGCATACGGTAATAGAGGAATTGCAAAAAGGGTATTTGTTAAATGAGCGGGTAATTCGGACCGCGAAGGTAAAAGTTTCCAAAAAGAAAATGGAATGATATTTTTCGTTTACCGAATCAACGGTATACGGTAAACGGTAAACGGTAAACGATTAACGGTAAACGCAGCGTTTATAACTAGGAGGTAGGTGAAATGGCTAAAGTAATTGGGATTGACTTAGGGACATCAAATTCAGCGGCCGCAGTTATGGAAGGTTCAAGGCCGGTGATAATACCATCGGCAGAAGGGGCAGGTGTTGCTTCGGGCAAGGCCTTTCCTTCTTATGTTGCTTTCACTAAAGACGGCGAGTGTTTGGTAGGTGAACCGGCAAGGCGCCAGGCAGCAATAAACGCCGAGGGCACAATTCAAGCAGCTAAACGAAAAATGGGGACAGACTTTAAGTTCAAGGCCCTAGGTAAAGAATATACCCCGCAGCAGATTTCGGCCTTTATTCTGCAAAAGATAAAGGCTGATGCCGAAGCCTATCTGGGGGATAAGATAGAAGAAGTGGTTATTACCTGTCCCGCTTATTTCAATGACAATCAGCGTCAGGCAACCAAAGATGCCGGTGAAATTGCCGGCCTGAAGGTCCTGCGTATAATTAATGAGCCGACTGCAGCTTGCCTTGCTTATGGTTTGGAGAAGGCAGGCAAAGAGCAGAAAATCATGGTTTTTGATTTAGGCGGCGGGACGCTTGATGTTACGATTATGGAAATGGCTCAGGGCGTATTTGAGGTAAAGTCCACTTCCGGTGATACGCAATTAGGGGGCACGGATATGGATAAAGTTATGCTTGAACATATTGTCGGGCAGTTTAAGCGTGAGACCGGGATTGACCTGATGAATGATAAGATGGCAGTGCAGAGAGTGCGCGAAGCGGCGGAAAAAGCCAAGATTGAACTATCCTCAACCGTAAGTACGGATATTAACCTTCCCTTTATTACTGCGGATGCCTCCGGCCCGAAGCATTTGACGATGACGATTACCCGCGCCAAGCTTGAGGATTTGGTTTCTCCGATTATTGAGAGATGCAGGCATCCTATTGAGCGGGCTATAAATGACGCTAAGCTAACCGTTAAAGACGTCGACCGCGTTATCATGGTTGGCGGCCCTACGCGTATGCCCATAGTTCAGAAGTTTGTTGAGGATTATGTGGGCAAGAAAATTGAGCGTGGGATTGACCCGATGGAATGCGTTGCTTTAGGCGCGGCGGTTCAGGCGGCAATTATCAAGGGAGATATGAAGGACGTGCTTCTTTTAGATGTTACTCCTTTATCACTCGGCATTGAGACCTTAGGCGGAGTAGACACAAAGTTGATTGAAAGGAATACTACTATTCCTACCAGAAAGAGCCAGATTTTTTCAACTGCGGCAGATAATCAAACTGCGGTTACTATCCGCGTGTTGCAGGGCGAGCGGCCTTTGGCTGATGATAACGTGGAATTAGGCAGGTTTGATTTGGTGGGAATTCCCGTTGCCCCTAGAGGCGTGCCTCAGATTGAGGTTGCTTTTGATATTGATGCCAACGGCATCGTGCACGTCTCGGCAAAAGACTTAGGCACAGGCAAAGAGCAGTCAATCAGGATTACCGCACCTAAGAAACTCTCAAAAGAAGAAATTGATAAGATGATAAAAGACGCAGAAAGATTTGCTGCCGATGATGTTAAAAAAAGGGAAGAGATAGAAACTATAAATCAGGCTGATAACCTGGTTTATGCTACTGAGAAGTCCTTGAAAGATTACGGCGAAAAGGTTAGTTCTGCTGAGCGCGCTGATATAGAAGCAAAGTCTAATGATTTAAAAGCGGCGATTAAGGATAAGAATGTAGATAGGATTAAAAAAGGTATGGATGAACTTGCCCGCGCATCGCATAAGCTGGCAGAAGAAATTTATAAGCAGGCAGCGGCGAAACAACAGCAATCGCAACAAAAGACAGAAACTAAAGAAGAAAAGCCGGAAGAACCAAGTAAAGAAAAGTCCGCCGAAGGCGGATCCGCCTCTGGCGGAAAAAAAGAAGACGTTATTGATGCAGAGTTTAAGGAAGAGGACGACAAGAAGAAATAACAACGTTTAGCTTTTAGCTCTTAGTTCATAGTAAATTCAAAACCTATGACCTATGAGCTATGAGCTATGAGCTATGTCTACTAAGTGCGACTATTACGAAGTATTAGGAGTATCAAAAAGCTCAAGCCTTGATGAAATAAAGAAGGCTTATCGGGAGCTTGCGCTAAAATTTCATCCTGACCGCGTGCCCCACGAGCAGAAAAAAAAGGCTGAAGAGAAGTTTAAGAATATCTCCGAGGCCTATGCCGTCCTTTCTGACGCTAATAAGCGCGCCTTATATGACCAGTATGGCCACGCGGGTATAGATCAGCAATATGCTCAGGAAGATATATTTAAAGGAGCTGATTTTAGCAGCGTATTTCAGGATTTGGGAACGTTTGGCCTCGGCGGAGGATTATTTGAGGAGATATTCAGCGACCTCGGTTATGATTTCTTTGGTTCAGGTTCCTCTGGCCATAGCCGCAGCTCAAGGCGAAGAGGCAGGGATTTGCAGATTTCCGTGGCGATAACATTGGAAGAGGCTAGCCGAGGAGTAGAAAAAACTATTGCCGTTCCCCGCTATGAAACCTGTCCTACTTGTTCCGGGACAGGCGCTAAGCCGGGAACGAAGAGAGTTGCCTGTCCTCAATGCAAAGGTTCAGGCCGGTCAGTTGTCGGGCAGCGCGGCTTTTACATACAGCAGACATGCCCGCGCTGCGGCGGTGAAGGCACGCTTTTACACTCGCCTTGCTTAGAGTGCCATGGAGAAGGCAGGGTAAAGGTAACCCGTAAGATTAAAGTTAAAATACCGGCGGGAGTAGATAACGGTTCTAATCTCAGGGTTCGCGGTGAAGGGGAAGCAGACCAATCTATCCATGGCGATCTTTATGTAATTATAGAAGTAATGCCGCATTCTTTGTTTCAAAGGCAGGGCGATGATATATTTATTGAGGCTAATGTAAGTTTAACGAAGGCTATCTTGGGAGGGGGAATAGTTGTCCCGACCTTAAACGGTAAGGTAGATATGAAAATTCCTTCGGGGACGCAGAGCGGGAGTATTTTTAGGCTTAGAGGGAAGGGGATAGTGGATTTACACTCTAGGGATACAGGTGATGAGTTAGTTAAAGTTAATGTCCAGATACCCCAGCAATTAACTTTAGGTCAGCGTAAGGCAATTGAGGAGTTCGCGCGGCTTTCGGATGAGGAAATTGATAAAGAGAGTTTTACTGATAAGATAAAGAAAGCATTTCATTAAAAGTTTTAAAAATATAGTTACGCGTACCGTTAACCGTGTACCGTTTACCGTTACGGTGAACGGTAAACAGCCCGAACGTTAGTGAGGGCGGGTAAACGGTAAACGCAACTTATTATACTAGGAGGAATGATATGCCAACTTACGAATACGAATGCGTAAACTGCAATAAGATTTTTGATATTTTCCAGTATATAACCGATAAACCGTTTGAAAAGTGCCCTAAGTGCGGCGGGAAAATAAAAAGGCTGATTGGGAAAGGTTCCGGTATAATATTTAAAGGCCCTGGTTTTTACGCTACGGATTATCGTAAGTCAGTAAAGGGGAAGAAAAAGTCTGCTTTTTGCGCTTCAGCTAAGGAAGGTTGTTCAAGCTGCCCCAATGCCAAATAAAAAACACCTTAGGATTTTTAAATTCTGGCTTCCGGTCTTTATTTGCGCAAGCGGCATATTTTATTTCTCGTCATTACCCGGGACTAGAATTCCTAATCTATTTCTGCACGAGGATATCGTATTCCACTTTTTTGCGTATCTAACCCTGGCATTATTTTTTAGCCGCGCCTTAAAGAATACCTCCCTGGGCATTTCCGGAATAAAGATAGT
>PEYI01000091.1 GCA_002774445.1 Candidatus Omnitrophica bacterium CG08_land_8_20_14_0_20_41_16
GTATTATACTATTTTTTAGGCATATTACAGCCTAAAGTTAATTAACCTTGCTGTTTGAGGTCACTGTCGCTGAAAAAACGGGAAGATGCTCAAGGGTTTGTGGAAAATAAACAGGCTGCTTTTGCGGGCGGCTCTGTTGCGGGGAATGCAAGGAAAGAACTTGAGCTAAAAAGCGGCAAGAAAGTGATCAGCAAAGAAAATTATAAGAAATTAGCACAGAAAATAAAATTGTTGAAATAAAAATGTTGACGTTCAGGTGAACCCTGGCCGCAGTATCGGGTGGGGATCGCTGAGTTAAATTGGCTCAAGAAAAGGCGCATAAAGATGAGTTTAAAACCAAGCGAAGTCGATGATATTATGAAAGAGGTATTTGGCCTTCAAGGGATGGACGATCCTGACGCGCTCAAGGCTGAAGTCAAACGTCGTATGGCATCTATGAATGCGATTGAACGTGCTGAAATTCAGATGCGGATTGGAATGAAAAAAGACGAAGCCGAAGCAAGGATCCCAGGGGCTAAATATTCTCCACCTACACAAGCACTCTGTCTTGTGAGTATAATTTTCTTGGTTTTGTCAATGGGATCGGCGGCCATAATCTTTTACACAAAATTATGGTTGGTACTTAAGGTTGTGGTTGGAATTCTCGGGGTTATATGGCTCTTAATGTCTTGGCGAGGTATTACGCGTGTTGTTTACAGGTTGCGCAATAATCGGGACTGTTAAGTTCTAAGAACAAATTTCTTGGTTTGTTTTTCTTTGTGCTTGCCGCGCTGACGCATTACCTCCTGACATCTATCAAAAAGTTTCTTTGTGATAATTGGTTCGTGTGTGCCTTCGTACATCTCTTCCTTATCCTCAAGGCAATATCCGCACTGCCACTAAAAACTACATTTCAGAGAATGTGTTTTTAAGGCTGCCCTTTGCTAAATCCATTATCTTCTCACGTGGAAAGCTTACGGTAATAGCTAATCATGAGTTTTTATTTGATAAGAGAGAGCGGGATAGAATTATATCTCTTCCTTTTGATAATGCCGGCCAATGAGGTAAAATAAAATGAGCATGTATAATTTGAGTTTACTCGAGATAGTGTTGATTGTCTTAATTTTCAGCCTCTACTTTTTGCCCTTTTTGATTGCCTCATTACGCCAGCACAAGAATATCCTTGCCATATTCTTATTAAATCTTGCCTTGAGCTGGACATTCTTTGGCTGGATAGCTGCTTTAATTTGGTCTGTTACAAAATAAAACTTGCATAATCTCGGGAATAAGGTATAATCGCTCCAGATACCCATTTAACATTTAGCGTCATATGGAGCGAAAACTTAAACCAATATATGTTCAGCAGCATCTTCAGGCAAAAGGAGTTCGATTATTTTCTCCATCGGACTTCCAGAGAGTCTTTGGCGTCTCATTGCGTGCAACGCAGGAGTTCATTAAGGATCACTGTGATGACATTTTTCTTAAAATAAGAAATGGGCTTTATGCGTTACAAATTGACCAGCCAAGAGATGAAGTTGTTGCTAACAGGCTTTATGCCCCTAGTTACATCTCTTTTGAATACGCGCTCTCCCATTACGGCATCATTCCTGAATCCGTTTATGCAATAACATCAGCGACAACCCGGACTACCCGCGAGTTTGTTGTCAATGATAAGTCTTTTACTTACTCCCATATTAAAAAACAGGCTTATCGCGGCTATAAAACAGAGAAGATAGGTGGCATGACTGTTCTTATGGCCGAGCCGGAAAAAGCCCTCGTAGATTACCTTTATTTTGTTAGTCTTAAGCGAAAAACTCTTAATGAACGCCTCAATGTCCGCAACGTAAAGAAAAAAGCCGTAGTGGAATATGCAAAGCTTTTTAACAAAGAGAGCTTAATAAAACTGGTAAGGAAATCCTATGATTGAAAAAAGACAAGTTCAAAAGTTAGCTGGAAACTGGCAGACGACAATAGATAATGTTGTGCGGGAATATTTTCAACAGCTGTTTCTTTCGCGGCTTTATGAGGAAAAGGGTTCCGATGGCCTGCTTTTTAAGGGAGGTACTGCATTGCGGATTATTTGGCAGAGCCCGCGGTTCTCGGAAGATTTGGATTTTACCGGAGTAAATATCACGGTTAAAGGTATCGAAACCTTAATGGAAGAAGCTCTTGCTAAGATAGAAATGGAAGGTATCCAAACTGAGATTATTGAGTCAAAAAGTACATCCGGAGGATACCTTGCTATATTTAAGTTTGAAACTACCGAATACAAAAGCAGTATCCAGGTGGAAGTTTCCCTGCGTAATGGCAAAAAAGGGGTCGGGACAGCGGTGCTCATTCAGTCTGACCTTGTTGTGCCCTATACTCTTATTCATCTTAAGGAAGAGACTCTTGTCGCTGAAAAAATCCGGGCTTGCCTTACGCGTGGCAAGGCACGGGATTTTTATGACCTTTATTTTATCCTTCGCAGCCGCATGGCCTTTAAGGAGGCATTTATCCATGATAAGCAATTGAAGGCAAAGATTTTGAAGGTTGTCAAATCCGGAAAACTTGATTTTAAACGCGAACTTAAGGCATTTCTTCCTGTTAACCAGCACATGATTATTAAAGGCTTCCCTAAGACGCTGGTGGTAGAAATTGAGCGGAACCTGGCGGGCTAAAATTTGTATTATTTCCATTTTGAGAAAAACGCTTTTAGAGGATTAAAACTGAAAACGGAAATAAATAGTGTCGCAATACTTTGAGTCAGAGGTTTTTTGGAGAAGTTTATTAAAACGAGGATGAATAAACAAAGAAAATAGGGGACGTGGGGCTGTCCGATAATTTCCCAAAATGGACACTCCTCAGAAATATTAGATTTTTCTCGACGAGGAAAATTTTAGGAAATTGCCAAATGATCTTAAAAAGACAATTATCGGACAGCCCCACGTTTCTATTTATGTTCACCCTCAACCCTAACTTCCTCAAAATCGGCTACATCATTTTAGTCGCTACTCCCAAGCCCGCTATTCGAACACTCCAGCAGAAAGCTGGTTACGGCGAAAGCGCCAAATGGACCCATGTTGCCGGTAGCCTTGGCGGATAGGAAATAACGGGGACGTTTCTATTTTTTAAAAGGGCCATTTTGTTAATGGAGGGGCAGAATAATTTTAGATAAAGGGATGATGAGGAGCCACATATGAAAAAGGAAATAATTGTGCAGTTGAACAAAACATTCGAAGAGTCGGCTTATACCCAAAACGGTGTTGAATACTGGATGGCGCGGGATATACAGAAGTTATTGGATTATACCGAATGGCGTAATTTTTTATTAGTTATCGATAAGGCCAAAATCGCCTGCATGAATTCCAGGCAGAAAATAGGCGATCATTTTGTTGACGTCAACAAAACGATACCTATGCCTAAGGGGGCTGAAAAGGATATACAGGATATTATGCTTACTCGCTATGCCTGCTATCTTATTGCCCAAAATGGTGATCCTCGGAAGGAGCAAATCGCTTTCGCTCAAAGTTACTTTGCTATTCAAACCCGTAGGCAGGAGTTGCTGGAAGAACGTATTGCGTTGGCGGAGAGGGTACGCGCGCGCGAAAAACTCGCTGATACTGAATCAGAACTCTCAGGAGTTGTTTATGAGCGTGGCGTTGATGGAGAAGGCTTCGCGCGGTTACGCAGCAAGGGCGACCACGCGCTTTTTGGTGGATACACAACGTTGGATATGAAAAAGAAATTAGGTATGCCTGAGAAGAGGCCGTTGGCTGATTTTTTGCCTACTATAACCATTAAGGCTAAAGATCTTGCTGCGGAAATAACGAGTTTCAATACAAAGAAGAACAATTTAAGCGGTGAACTAGCCATTACAGGTGAGCACATAAAGAACAATAGAGATGTTCGTGACTTGCTTGGAAAAAGTGGTATAAGGCCTGAAGCGTTACCTCCGGAGGAAGATATTAAGAAGTTACAGCGTCGGCTCAAGTCTGAAGGTAAAAAGATTGCCAAGGATGTAGAAAAATTAAAGTAAGCCTTGAATAATTATCCTATACTAAATGGCCAAGTCATTTTTGTCCTTCTCTTTGGGATTGCTTCGCTCCGCTCGCAATGGACCAGATAATAATTTATAGGCATTTCGAACTGTATTCCTTCCGATATTTAGACTTTTAGCTATTTCTCGGTTTGACATACCAAGTAAAGATAATTCTTCTACTTTTTTAGCTACTTTTTGGTATAATGGGGTTCGTTGAAGAGGTTGAATTATAATCTTTACCGAGACTTCGGATGCGGTGCGAATTGGTTGCAGACGCGTCCGTAGAAATTTTCTGATAAAGAAAATTTCTACGGCACTAAAGCGAGCGTGGCGAGGCGACAAGTGACCGCAGGGAATCCCTTTAGGGACCGGCAGCGAGCGTAGTGCCTGCTCCGATACATAAAAATAATGCCCTATACAGTCTTCGCCTTAAAATGGCGGCCGAATAATTTTGATGAGATTGTCGGCCAGCCGAATATTGTCAGCACCTTAACAAGCGCCATAGAGAAAAACCGCCTTGCGCATGCGTATCTTTTTGCCGGTCCGCGCGGAGTAGGCAAAACTTCCACTGCTCGTATTTTAGCCAAGGCCTTAAACTGTAAAGAAGGGCCGACGGTTAACCCTTGCGGAAAATGCAGCTCCTGTCTTGAAATATCCCAGAGCCGTTCGCTTGACGTAATTGAGATAGACGGCGCCTCTAATACCGGGGTTGAAGATGTGCGTTTATTGCGTGAGAATGTTAAATTTTCCCCTACCTCCGGTAAATTTAAGATCTATATCATTGATGAAGTGCATATGCTCTCAACTCCTGCCTTTAACGCCCTGCTTAAGACCCTTGAGGAGCCTCCGGAGTTTGTTAAATTTCTTTTTGCCACTACTCGCCCGGATAAAATACCCTCAACAGTCTTATCTCGCTGCCAGCGCCTGGATTTTCGCAGGATTTCAACGCTGGAGATTATTTCTCAATTAGATAAAATTGCTAAATCAGAGAAAATAAGCGTAGATAAAGAGGTATTGTTTGCTATTGCCAAGACCAGCGACGGCGCGCTGCGCGATGCCGAATCAATCTTGGATCAGTTAGTATCTTTTTCTAAAGATAAGATTTCTTTAAAAGATGTTATCTCGGTATTGGGTTTTGTAGAGCAAGAGGCGTTATTTGAGATAACCGATAAAATAATCCAAAATGACCCTAAGAAAGCCTTATACCTTTTAAACAGAATTATTGATGACGGCAAGGATGTCAATGTATTCTTGAATAATTTAATTGAACATTTCCGCAATCTTATGGTTGCTAAAGTTACTAAGGGCGATGCGAAATTAATTGATCTGCCACAAGATATATGCGAGCGGCTCTTAAGGCAGGCCCAGTCTTTAAGCCTGGAAGAAATATTTAGTGCTTTTAATATTTTAGCTAATACTCTGGAGGTAGCCAAAAGGCTGGATTCGCTGCGTATTCCCTTGGAAGTAAGCATTATTCGTTTAAGCCATGGTAAGAAAATCCCGGAAGCCGCGGTAGAGATAAAAAAAACTTCTCTTGAGCAAGTGCCTCCTTCGGAAGATAAAGATCTATCCAAAGAGCAAAAAACACGCGGAGAAGAAAGGCCTAAGGAATCTCCGGAAGCAGCAATGAATATAAATTTGGATAATGTTAAAGCTGTTTGGCAGAATATCCTTGATAGTTTAGGACGGGTTAAAATATCTGCGGCTACATATCTTAGCGAGGGTGAGCCGGTTAAACTTCAGGGTAATTTGCTCACGGTTTCATTCCCAAAGAGCCATTCTTTGTATAAAGAGTCTTTAGAGAAAAGAGAGAATAGGGAGATCATTGAGAAGAATTTAACCCAGGCGTTAAATACTCCTTTAAGAATAAATTTCATCCTTTCTGCCGAAACTAAACCTAAGGCGGATGATTCGGGAAATACTTTTATCAGGTCAGTAATGGATGTTTTTGGCGGCAGGGTTGTTAAGAAAGATTAGGCGGAGCCGAATGTGGCAAATTATACTGAATCAATAGAAAAACTTATTCAAAGTTTGATTAAATTGCCCGGCATTGGCAGGCGCAGCGCTGAGCGTGTGGTCAGTTATATACTCGGAGCGCCCAAGGAAGAAACAAAAACTTTAGCTGAAGCGATGGTTAAGGTTAAGGAGAATGTGCGTTTCTGCAGCCTTTGCCATAACTTAAGCGAAGAGGATCTTTGTAAGATTTGCCAGGATTCCCGGCGGCAGAAGGATGTTATCTGTATAGTGGAAAAGCCCGGCGATGTTATGGCAATTGAGAAGTCGGGCAGTTTTAACGGAGTCTATCACGTATTGTTAGGCGCAATATCGCCCCTGGAAGGAAAAGGCCCGACTGATTTAAAAATAGACACTTTATTAAACCGCATAAAACAAAATAACATAAAAGAAATCATTATCGCTACTGACGCCGATACCGAAGGCGAAACTACCTCGCTTTATCTTGCTAAACTGATTAAGCCATTGGGGGTAAAATTAAGCCGCATTGGATTAGGCCTGCCGGTAGGCTCAAATCTTGAGTATGCGGATTCTACCACAGTCTCCAAATCCTTAGAATCACGCCGCATTATTTGATCCGATGATTACTATAAATAACCTATCCAAAAACTATGGGAAGAAAGTTCTCTTTGAGAATATTTCTCTGAATATAAATCAAGGAGAGAAGATCGGGCTTATCGGGCCAAATGGCTCAGGCAAATCTACTCTCTTTTCGCTTATCTTAGGAGAGATTGAATCATCTTCGGGGGAGGTCAGGGTTAATAAAAATACGCATATCGGCTATCTTGCCCAGGAGTTGAGTTTTTCCCGCCCGGATATTAAAGTATCAGGCGGGATCCCGCCGGAGGCGGGAAATTCAGAGCATACTGTTCTTTCTGAGCTGACTGAAGGCGATGAGCGTATCTTGCGTTTAAAAAAAGAGAAGGGTAAACTTGAGGATAAGAATGAAGCCGATTCAAGGCGTTACGGAGAGGTCTTGCATGATTTGGAAACTTTGGGTTTTTTTGAACTTGAACATAAGGCAGAGAAGATTTTAATGGGCTTGGGCTTTAAGGAGCGCGATTTTAACCGCCGGATAAAAGATATGAGCGGCGGCTGGCAGATGCGCACGCTTTTGGCTAAACTCCTTGTATATCATTACGATTTACTGCTTCTGGATGAACCGACTAACTACCTTGATTTAAACGCTGCTTTATGGTTAAAGGATTATTTGGCTAGTTTCCGCGGTACATTTATCATGATCTCCCATGACCGGGCTTTCTTAACCGACGTTACTAATTATACCTTAATCCTTGAAAACGGCGTAATCACCAAAGTGCGTGGTAATTATGAGCATTACGAGCAGATAAAGACAGAAAGGCGCACTCATTTAGAAAAGCAGTTTAAAGAGCAGGAAAAGAAGCGGGAACAGTTAGAGAAATTTATATCGCGTTTTCACGCCCAGCCGAATAAAGCCGCGGCAGTCAGGTCTAAGCGCACTGCCTTAGAAAGGATAGAGAAGGAAGCGATAGTTTTGCCTCCTAACTCCCGGAAGAGTATAGATAGTTTTAGTTTTCCTCAAGCAAGGCGAAGCGGGCATAAGATTATACAGTTAGATAAAGTTTCTAAAAGCTACGCTGATACTCAAGTTTATAATGAATTGGATTTCGAGATTGCGCAGGGTGAGAAAGCAGTATTGGTAGGAGAGAACGGCGCGGGAAAATCAACCCTTTTAAAGATCTTAGCCGGGGTAGTTGATATTAACGGAGGTTTGCGCACCGTCGGGCATAATGTAGATATAGGTTATTTTTCTCAGACACGAACAGACATATTAAATGTGGAAAATACGGTTTTGCGGGAAGTTTATTCTGCCGCGTCCGGATATATGCCTGAGGAAACCATAAGGACAATCCTTGGAGCTTTTTTATTTACCGGAGATGACGTGGATAAAAAAGTTAAAGTCTTATCCGGAGGCGAGAAGAGCAGGCTTATCTTGGCTAAACTTTTAATTAATCCGCCGAATTTTTTACTCTTAGATGAACCGACTACGCATCTGGATGTTGACGCGGTAGAGGCCCTGGTGCGCGCGCTAACGGATTATCAGGGTACGCTTGTGTTTATCAGCCACGATATTTATTTTGTGCGTTCAGTGGCTAATATGGTTTATGAAGTTAAAGCCGGCAGAATTAGAAAGTTTCCGGGCGCATTTGATTATTACCTTGAGAAAAAGGATTCGACCGAGTTAATTGTTGAGCATAAGAAACCAAAGTTTGATTCTTTTAAGCAGAAAATAGAAGAGGAGAGAGAAAGGGTAAAAGAAGAAGAGAAGATACGCAAGGCCGAGGATAAAAAGCGTAAGGCCCACAACGCGGCTTTGCGGATTGAGATAACTAAATTAGATATTAAAAAGGAGAAACTCCGGATTGAAAGTTATGCCAAGGCGCGCGCGCTTTCTGATCCTAAATTTTATCAGGACGAAAACAAGGCTCGCGAATACGGCCGCCGGCTTAAGGAAATTGAGAGGGAATTCACCGACATCGACATGCAGATAAAAAAACTTGAAAGCCAGATTATTTAGTGTAAAATAAATTCCATTCCCCCTTAGCTCAGTTGGTAGAGCAGGAGACTGTTAATCTCTTTGTCCGAGGTTCGAGTCCTCGAGGGGGAGCCAATTTTGACGGGAGAGCCCTTTGGCGATAATGTCAAAGGGTTTTCTATATGTAGGAGAGAGGTTTACGCCATCAAGGGCGCAGTTCGATAGTATATAATGCAGTAGTTTAGCCCTTTTAAGAGGTGTTTGCTGTAAGTATAAGCGGTGCGCTTTGTTACAAAGTTCTAGAATATGAACGCCTTGAGCGAAGTAATTAGCGTTTGAGTTCTGATGTTTCTCAATTTGCCTCAATAATTCCTTCTGTTCTTC
>PEYI01000074.1 GCA_002774445.1 Candidatus Omnitrophica bacterium CG08_land_8_20_14_0_20_41_16
ATAATCCATAATTATACCTGAAGATTATACCAGGAGGGGAATATGCTTAACGATGCGCAAATTGTTTTACGCCTTATTTTAACCGTGATTTTAAGCGGCCTTATTGGGCTTGAGCGCCAGCTGCATAAGAGAACCGCGGGGTTACGCACGCATATCTTGGTTTCTTTGGGCTCTTGCCTTATAATGTTGACATCTCTTTATGTTTTTGATATATATAAAGATATAGCTAAGCTTGATCCGGCGCGTATCGCCGCTGGCGTAATTACCGGTATCGGATTTTTAGGCGCAGGGACAATTATTCGCGAGAAAGAAGGGGTCAGGGGTTTAACTACCGCTGCCAGCCTTTGGGTTGTGGCAGGGATAGGTTTAGCTGTAGGATGTGGTTTCAAAAACGCAGCGATTTATACTGCTATTATTGCTTTAATTGTTCTTTTCTTCTTAAGGTTCGCGGAGGATTTTATATTTAATGAAGATAAGTGTAATGTAGATAAAAAATAAGGAGGTAGCAGATGGCCTTTAAAAAGAAAATAGAAGAAAAGACATTTGATGTTGATGCCTCTATGCAGGGGACTTTAAGTTTTAAGGATCCGGTTAATTTGCGTATTAACGGTAAGTTTGAAGGAATCTTAGAGACGAGAGGGAATTTAACCGTTAGTTCTACCGCGCAGGTATCCGCGGAGATTACCGGGGATAATATTATTATTGGCGGAAGGATTAAGGGAAGGATTACCGCCAAGGAGAGGTTGACGCTTTTGCCTTCGGCAATTGTAGAGGGAGATATTTATCCGGCTAAGTTAAACGTTGCGGAAGGAGCTGTGTTTGAAGGAAAATGCTCTATGCTGCGCGATTTTTTAAATGCCGATGAATTAGCTAAGTATTTAGAAGTGGATTTAAATTCAATTATGGAATGGGCGAATGCCGGTAAGGTTCCTGGGCATAAAGAAGGAGATGGCTGGAAGTTTGAGAGAAAGGCCATTGATTCATGGGTTGCATCGGGCAAGATCGGCAAATGATGATATTGTCCCCTCGCGTAAGCGCTTGCAGATTTCTTGCGAAATCTGCTACGCACGCTTCGGGGTTAATTCGCGCATTGACTTATGTCGTTCTTCGAACTCCATAAGTCAAGCGCTCATTTAAAATGAGTCAGGAAAAACTTTTAACTGTAAGAGAAGTAGCCATCATTTTAAATATCTCTGAAAAAGAGGTTGTGGATTTAGCTCAAACCGGGACAATACCTGCTTATAAGGTAGGCGGAGTTTTCTTAAGATTTAAGAAAGACCAGATTCAGGAGTATCGGAATTCAACGCGTTCGTCTTTGTCTAAGGTTAGCCTTCGTAAATCAACCCCCCTGCGAGAAAAAATAAGCGATTTTTTCTATTTTAATGATTTTTATATATTGTCCGGTTTGTTTATTTTTTTATTGCTGGTAGTGATTTTTAGGGGATAGTCGGCCTTACTGAGCCATCAATAAATAATGCTTAAAAAAAAAGGTTTCTGCGACCTGGGTTTTGCCAAGGTAGATATAGATAGGGAAAAACGACGGGGTTTTGCCGAAGTAATATACTGTCCGGGCAAACAGAAGGGGCAGATAGAAAAAATATCCCTCCAGTTTTTGAAAAATAAACAGAATCTACTGCTTACTAAATTAGATAAAAATATATTTGACTATCTTAAGCGGAAGATTCCGGGTTTAAAATATAATCCATTAGCCAGAATAGGCTATCTTTTAAAAAAAACTAAAGTTGTTAAGAAAGGCTTGGTTGTAGTTATTTCTGCCGGGACATCCGATATCCCGGTGGCAGAAGAAGCAGGGGTTACCTTGGATGTTATGGGTAACCGCGTGGTTAAGCTCTATGATGTGGGTGTTGCCGGGGTCCATCGCGTCATGCGGCACATTGAGCTCTTAAGAAAGGCCAAGGTAATTATTGTAGTTGCCGGGATGGAAGGGGCATTGGCCGGTTTAGTGAGCGGCCTGACGAGCGCTCCGGTAATTGCTGTTCCGACAAGCTGCGGTTATGGCGCAAGCTTTGGAGGGCTATCGGCGCTTTTAACTATGCTTAATAGTTGTTCGCCGGGAGTAGCAACTGTAAATATAGATAACGGTTTTGGGGCGGGTTATTTTGCGAGTCTGATTAATAGGTGATACCTGCCTACCGGCAGGGGTCTTAGGTGTTAGGTTATAGGTTATGAGAGATAGGATATCATTAAAAGAAGCAATAAAGTTCCATGGACATTTGGGGCCCTATTTGGTTTTGGGGATACGCGCCGGCGAATTAGCACTTAAAAAGTTAAAATGTAAAAAATATTTTGGGCTGGAAGTTGAGATTTATGGGGTAGAGGAAAAACCAAAGTCTTGCCTTATTGATGGGCTGCAATTATCCACCGGAGCAACTTTTGGCAAGGGGAACATTTGTAAAATTAAGGCCAAGAATATAAAAATAATAGCGCGCAACTTAAAGAATAATAAAGAAGTAACAATATCTTTTAGGCCTTCTTTAATAAAAGATTTAAGTAGTTTAAAAAATCATAGGGATTCAGAAGCTTTTGCCCAGAAATTATTGCGTATAAATACTAAAGACTTATTTCAAGTTAAGACTAAATCCGTAGTGACTTAAAATGAAAGAGTAATATACAATGGCTTTATCGGGGCTCGATATCTACAGATTATTACCCAAAACCAATTGCCGCGAATGCGGGTTTGCTACTTGTCTTGTCTTTGCCATGCAGCTGGCTAAAAAAGCGGTAAGTATTGATAAATGCCCTTCTTTAAGCAAAGAGTCAAGGGCAGCTTTAGAGGCTTCTGCCCAACCTCCAATAAAATTAGTTACTTTAGGGATAGGTGAGGCTAAATTTGAGGCAGGTAATGAAAGTGTTATGTTTCGTCATGAAGAAAAATTTCATCGGCCTTGCGGCATAGGTTTTATTATTGAAGATAGTTTATCCAACGTTCTAATAAAGGATAAAATTATTAAGATTAACAAACTTAAATTTGAGCGCATAGGCCAGAAGTTAGAAGTAAACCTTGTGGCTATAAAACAGAAAGAATCCGCCAAAAGATTTACTGAAGTTGTAAAACTAGTTGCTGATAATACATCGCTTGCCTTAGTTTTGATGAGCGATGATTTAACAGGTTTAAAACAGGCGCTGGATATTACAGCGAACAGAAAACCGCTTATTTATCATGCTACAAAAGAAAACCTGCCTCAGATAGCTGAATTAGCCAAAGATTACAACGCTGCCTTGGTAGCAACGGGTGAAGATTTAGACGCAGTTTCAGGATTAACCGTAGAATTAAATAATTTGGGTATCTCTGAGTTAATTTTAGAGACAGGAGATAAGCCAATTGCCGAGAAAATCTGGGATTTAACTCAAATGCGCAGGCTGGCGCTTAAGAAAAACAACCGCAGCTTGGGTTATCCTAGCTTAGTAGTGATTAATCAGGCAGATCCTTTTGAAGAGGCGCAGGAGGCGGCAAGCTATATCGCTAAGTATGCGGGGATAGTTTTGATTAAGGGGGTGGAGCCTTTTGAAATTCTTCCGCTAGTTACCCTCAGGCAAAATATCTATAGCGATCCCCAGAAGCCATTGCAGATTGAACCTAAGCTTTATCCGATAGGGCAGGTTAATGATAAATCTCCGGTATTAGTTACGACCAATTTCTCGCTAACCTATTATACTGTTTTAGGAGAAGTAGAGGCGAGTAAGATTCCTTCTTATATCGTTAGCGTTGATACTGAAGGTATGTCGGTGTTAACTGCTTGGGCTGCGGAAAAATTCACTCCTCATAAGATTACGGAGTCTATAAATAAGCTCGGTGTAAAAGACGCGGTAAAACATAAACGTTTGATTATTCCCGGATATGTCGCGGTAATAAGCGGCGAACTTGAAGATGAATCTGGGTTTGAGATTATTGTCGGGCCAAAAGAGGCAGCAGGGATACCATCGTTCTTAAAGAACCTCCCTATAAATACCTGATAATTAAGGGACTGTCCCCGAAGGGGTCCCCGAAGGGGACTGTCCCTGATAAATAAAGCATGAATAAATTCAAAGTCACATTTTATCCTGATAATAAGAGTGTGGAAGTGATAAAGGATACCACTATTCTTTCGGCTGCTATTTCCTGCCAAGTTTTTATAAATTCTGCTTGCGGCGGTGACGGAGTCTGTGGTAAATGCAAAGTAATCGTTAAAAAAGGTTCGGTTGTAACTGTGCCCACCGGAGCCTTAACCCCAGAGGAAAAGAAAAAGCATGTATATTTAGCCTGCCTTACAACGATACACAGCGATTTGGAAGTAGATATACCGCCAGAATCCAAGATGGAGATAGATGCCGGATTAAAAGATATTTACGCGAATAGCGAAGAAGTAGAATCTGAAGAGGTAGTTTCATCGGATAAAATATTTAAGCACTCTCCGTTATCTACAAAGTTATATTTAGAGCTGCCTAAGCCGGACTTAAATGATAGCTTGAGCGATTTGGACCGTCTTTACCGGGCAATTAATAAGGCTCAAGGTTTACCCCGTACCACAGAAAGCCACGGCGCTAAACCCGTGGTGCGGGGTTTACCGCCCATCCAGACCAGCATGGCCAATATCAGGCAGTTAGGAGAACTCTTACGAGATTCTGACTGGAAAGTAACGGCCACATTGGGAAAAAGAAATAATAGCATTGAGATAATTTTAGTTGAGCCAGGGGATACTTCAGCTAAAAACTTTGGTTTTTCTTTTGATATCGGGACAACTACTATATCGGGACAATTGGTAAACCTAAATAATAATCAAGTATTAGGCACTAAGGCTGCTTACAATAAGCAAGCATCATTTGGTTCGGATGTGATTACGCGTATCATATATGCTAAAGAAGAAGAGGGCTTAGAGAAATTGCATAATGCGGTTTCCGAAACTATAAACCATATGATTAAGGAGCTGGCCTCAGAGTATAATGTTGATTTAAACGATGTTACCTGTATAGTTTGCACAGGCAATACCACGATGATCCATTTATTGCTTCGGATTGACCCTACTTATATACGGCGTGAGCCCTATGTTCCCACGGCAAATTTTATTCCGGTATTAAGGGCAACCGAGGCTGAGATAAACATAAATCCGCGCGGGCTTCTTTATTGTGTGCCGGGCGTATCCAGCTATGTCGGCGGAGATACCACTTCCGGAGTTTTATCCAGCGCTCTTTACAAAGAGAAAGATTTAAGTATCCTGATTGATATCGGAACTAACGGCGAAATCGCTCTGGGAAATCAGGATTTTATAGTAGCTTCTGCCGCATCTGCCGGGCCGGCATTTGAAGGAAGCGGAGTTGTTTGTGGAATGCGCGCCTCAAGCGGAGCGATACAAAAGGTAAAGATAAATCATAAAGACTTATCGGTTAGCTATGATACTATCGGCAATGTCAAGCCACGCGGTATATGCGGCTCAGGTTATATCAGCCTTATCTCTGAGATGTTGTCCGCAGGCGTAATTGATAAAAGCGGTAAAATAAAACTTGAGAATAATAAACGGTTAAGAACTACTGATACCGGGCGTGAATTTATCGCGGCCTTTAAAGAAGAATCAGATTCAACTAGAGATGTAGTTATTACCGAAGCAGATATAGAAAATTTAAAGCGCGCCAAGGCTGCGATTTATTCTGCCACAGCCATTCTTATAAAACATATAGATTTTAAAATTTCTGATGTGAAGAAGATTTTTATTGCCGGTGGCTTTGGCACATCGCTGGATATAGAGAGCGCAATTAAAATAGGCCTCTTGCCTGACTTAGAGAGGAAAAGATTTTCTTTTATCGGGAACAGCGCTTTGGCAGGAGCAAGAGAAATACTTTTGTCTTCTCAGGCAGTAAAGGAAGCTGAGAATATTGCGCGCAAAATTACTTACTTTGAGCTCTCTACGGACTCAGGATATATGGATGAGTATATGGCAGCTTTGTTCTTTCCGCATACGGATTTATTGCGATTTCCGAGTTTAAAGATATGAGCTGCGTGATTGCGATGGCGGGTAAAGGCGGGACAGGAAAAACTACCATTGCCAGCCTTATCGTGCGTATCATTAGAGATAAGAAGCTGGGGTCAATTTTAGCCATAGACGCTGATCCAAATAGTAATCTTGGTGAGCTTTTAGGGGTAGAGACAAAAGAAAGTATCGGTTCAATTTTAGATGATATCGGTGCCCATCCGGAAAAAGTTCCGGTGAGCATGGGTAAAGACGCTTTCATTGAATACCGGGCGCAAAGCGCGATCGCAGAGTCTGAAGGTTATGATGTTTTAACTATGGGCAGGCCCGAAGGTCCGGGATGCTACTGTTATGTAAATAATGCCCTACGTAATGTAATGTCAAAATTAATCAATGATTACGACTTCGTGATTATTGATAACGCGGCGGGCTTGGAACATTTATCTCGTCGCACTACCCGCCAGGCAGACAGCTTAGTCGTAGTTTCAGATGCCTCGGTTGTGGGTTTAAAGGCGGCAGGTAGAATAGTAGAATTAGCCCGAGAGCTAAAGATAAAAATCAAGCAGGGGTTTTTAATCATTAATCGTTTTAATGGGAAAATACCGGAAGAGAAGGTAAAGGAGCTAGGGCTTAAATATTTAGGCGTTATTCCTTTTGACTCTAAGATAGAAAAAATAAGTTTGAGCACAGGTTCATTATTAGAATTAAAAGAAGATAACGCAAGCTTACGGACTTTAAATAAGTTAGGAGAAGAAATATGGCAGTGCAATTAATGCAAGAGATGTGGCAGGGAGAGATTTCTACGGTCACTATAGGCGCTGTAAAAGAAGAGGGTGGCAGCCGGGCTTACAGTATTAAAATCGGCGGTGAGCAGTCTTTACCTTGTTTGTTTAAAGAAGGAGCTATACCCAATAAACCAGAGATAGCTTTTGAAATCTGGGATATTGCGCCAAACGATTGGCCTAGTGAGTTATCTAAAGAATATGGCCATGCCCTTAATGATCCGTTTCTCTGGGCAGAGAAATGTGTTAAGGAATATAAAGCTCGCAGCCTCTGCGTAAGGTTGCAAGGCGCGCATCCGGATTCTGGAGATAAGGGCCCGGGGGAAGAAGCTGCTTTTATTAGGCAGTTGTTGGATAAAGTTAATGTCCCATTAATTATTTTAGGGACCGGTGATGATACCAAAGATAATTTGTTACTTCCGGCTTGTTCCGAGGCAGCTAAGGGTGAGCGTTGTTTAATCGGCAGCGCAGTACAGGATAATTATAAAACTATCGCCGTAAGCCTCTTAGCTGATGGGCATAATATTATTGCCGAGTCACCAATTGATATTAATATTGCTAAACAGCTGAATATCCTTATTTCGGATATGGGGTTACCCTTAGAGCGCATTGTTATTAATCCGACCATAGGGGCTTTAGGCTATGGCTTGGAATATGCTTATTCAATTATGGAGCGCGCCCGTTTAGCGGCTTTATCAGGAGATAAGACAGTCGCCAGTCCTTTTGTGTGCTTTGTAGGGCAGGAGGCATGGAGGGCGAAAGAGGCTAAGGTGGAAGATTCAAGGCAGGGGGTAATGTGGGAGGTGCTTACTGCCACAGCATTAATTCAAGCCGGAGCGGATTTATTAGTTATGCGCCACCCCCTTGCTATAGAAAAGGTGAATAAATATATAGATAAGTTATGTTCATAATCGGCGAACTGATTAATGGGATGTACAGTAATATAGGCAAGGCCATAGCTCAAAAAGATAAGGCTGTTATTCAGAGAGTTGCCCTTGGTCAAGTTAAGGCAGGTGCAGATGCTTTGGATGTAAACTGCGGACCAGCTTCTAAGCAACCGGTTTCAGATATTCAATGGTTAATTGAAGCAATTCAGGAAGTAACCGATAAAGCCATTTGTATTGATTCCAGTAAGCCTCAGGTTATAGAATCCGGCCTTAAGGCGGCTAAAAACTCGGTTATCATAAACTCTACTACTGCTGACCCGGATAAATTGGATATACTAGTACCTTTAGCTAAGCAGCATAAAGCTAAGCTTATAGGCTTAGCCATAAGCGCAAAGGGCATTCCCCGGGATAAAGGCCAGCGATTGGAATTAGCTTCTCAGATTGCAGCCTCTTGCATAGAAAAAGAATTTCCCATTGAGGATTTATATCTTGATCCGATAGTCATGCCAATAAATGTTGCTCAGGCACAAATGCGCGATATCATAGAGTCAATACATGAATTTAAGATTATTTCTGAACCCGCCCCTAAAACTATAATCGGTTTAACCAATGTCTCACAGGGAACATTTGCGCGCAGCCTGATTAACCGCACATTTTTAACTATGGCAACAGCATACGGCCTGGATGCCGCAATCCTTGACCCATTAGATAAAGATTTAATGGATGCCGCAATTACTGCGGAGTTAATTTTGAATAAACAGATTTACTGTGATTCCTATTTAGAGGCCTATAGAAAAAAATAAGTTATGGCAAAAAATAATATTTTTAGAGAGATTTTTAAAGGCCGGCATTTTATAGACAGTTTAAAGCTTGCAAGAAAAGGCATTGTTTATTTATTCTTATACCACCGTAATATGCGCCTTATTTTTCTATTGGGTATTGTTGCCTTTCTTTTGGGTTTATATTTTCAGGTAAAAGGTATTGAACTGGCGGCTTTATGTATTACCATTACCCTCGTTTTTATGGCTGAGATATTTAATAGTGCCATTGAGCTAATGATGGATATATATTCAGGAGAAAAATACCACACCAAAGTAAGGCTAATCAAAGATATTGCGGCAGGGGTAGTAGTGCTGACTTGTTTAAATGCAGCGGCTGTAGGATATATCCTTTTTATCAGGAGGATATTTAAATGATCTGACGGTGCAGCTCAGTTCGGTAGAGCAAGCGGCTCATACTTAAATGAACACATAAGTTATGGAGCCGGCTATCAGATGTTATCCGACATAACTTATTGTGCGAATTTAATCCTCGGTGCCGAAGGCATCGAGGACCTGTTCTGGCAAATTAGAATATTAAGTAATTAATTTTGGCGGCGTAACTCAGCCTGCTCCGACGCCCCGAGACAATAAGCATCGGGGGTCGGAGTCCCGACCGAGCTGAAAGCGAGCGTCGGGAATAGAGTATACAACAATTTGATAAACTAATGCAGGACTTTGTTAATTTTCGAGGCGTTGGA
>PEYI01000031.1 GCA_002774445.1 Candidatus Omnitrophica bacterium CG08_land_8_20_14_0_20_41_16
ATTCTTAAAAACCTCTTTACTTATACAAAGAAGCTTCGTTAACTTTCCTTCATAGGGGAGGGGGTAACGATCTATGGTATCATTCCCACGCCAAAATGAGATAGGGGTTGACTTTTTTAGAATTTGTGCTATACTTCTTTTAGAAATAAAAAGCTCTTTAAAATATCCCTGCTGTGCACGTTGGAAATTTGATAATTTTTGAACCAACAAAAATATCAAGGGAGCCCGTATTCCCGGATACTTAGGTATCTGAGAGAAGGCACCCACTTAAAACTAAACTGGTTCAAGCTATTCAGTCCAACGGCACAATGCGGGGATTTTTTTTAATCCATATGGATCTCTTCGAAGAAAAACAACCGAATACCAAAAATCTCCCCTTGGCTGTGCGCATGCGGCCGGCATCCCTTGATGAGTTTGTCGGGCAAAGCCATATATTAGGCAAGGGAAAACTCTTGCGCCGGGCAATTGAAGCAGACCGTTTAAGCTCCCTGATTTTATTTGGGCCGCCGGGAGTAGGCAAAACTTCTTTGGCTTGGTGCGTCGCCAACATTACTAAAGCTTATTACGCGGCAATTAATGCCACGACTTCCAATGTTGATGAACTGCGCAAGGCAATATCCGCTGCCAAACAGAAGCAGGCGAACACCGGCAAGAAAACCATCATTTTTATAGACGAGATACATCGTTTTAATAAAGCCCAGCAGGATGTTTTGCTCCCTGACGTAGAAAGCGGCAATCCTATTCTTATCGGCGCCACAGTTCATAACCCGTTTTTCTCTCTCATCGCCCCCTTATTATCTCGTTCATTAGTCTGCGAACTAAAGGCCTTAAAGGAAAATGAAATTATTACTATTCTTAATTCTGCCTTAAAAGATGCTGAGCGCGGATTGGGGAATTCAAAGGTTAAGGCGCAAGAGAGAGCGTTAGAGTTCTTAGCGCATACCTGTGAAGGCGATGCCCGCAGGGCGTTGAATGCTTTGGAGATAGGCACCTTGACTACCCCTAAGTCAAAAGACGGGTTTATTAATTTTAATTTAGAAGTTGCCGCAGAGTCAATCCAGAAAAAACCGGTAGTTTATGATAAAGATGAAGACGGCCATTTCGATACTGCCTCGGCATTTATCAAATCAATGCGCGGAAGCGATCCTGATGCCGCGCTTTATTGGATGGCCAAGATGCTTTATGCCGGGGAAGACCCTCGGTTTATCGCGCGCAGGGTCTGTATTTTGGCAGCTGAAGATGTAGGCAATGCTGACCCCCTGGCTTTAGTATTGGCTAACGCCGCGTTACAGATTTCAGAATTCGTAGGTATGCCTGAGGCGCGCATACCTTTGGCTCAGGCGGTAATTTATGTCTCTTGTGCCCCTAAATCCAATGCCAGCTATTTAGCCATTGATAAGGCCATGCAAGATATAGAGAATAACAAGGTTGAGGAAGTGCCGGATCATTTAAAGGATGCTACGGCGGATGGCATGGCCTTAAGCCATGGTAAAGATTACAAATATCCCCATGATTATAAAGGGCATTATGTAAAACAAAAATATACCCCTAAAAAAGTGCGCTACTATGAGCCTACGGATATAGGCTATGAAGCCAAAATCAAAGAGCGTATGGAAAAGTTGCGTAAAAGCGTAAAGTAAGATATGGATATTTTAATATTAATAGTTATGGTTCCCGCGGCAGGTATGATTATATACGCGTTATTCGGCCTGTTTTTTCCCGGCGGGCCTCAAGAGCTAAAGAGGCATAGGAAAAAAGAAGGCCTTGCTTCGTTAGAGCCGCTTTCAGATCTCCATAACCAGAGGATATTGAAACTTGAGGGAGAAGTTAAATCTCTAGAGGCAGAACTTGAGAAAACAAAGTCTGGTTATGCTAAGGATAAGGCGCAATTTGAGGAAGCAATAAGCAAGCATGAGGGGCTAAAGCAGGAATTGAGCCGCAGGGAGGATTGGGTAGCTGCATCCGAGAAGATGTTGAATAACGCCAAGGGCGAGAATTTAGATTTAAGAAATAAGTTTCTGGAAAAAGAAAAAGGGTCGCAGGAAGAATTCACTAAAAATGTAAATTTGCAAAAAGAGATAAGAGAGCTTCAGAATAGAATACAGGAATTAGATAAGAGCATTAAGGAAAAATCCGAACAGATTGAGATACAAAAACACAGGATAGAAAAAAATGAGCAGGATATCAAGGATTATCTAAAGATAATCCTTGAGTTTAAGAAGAAAGAAAAAATCAGCGAATGGATCCCTAAGGCCGAATTCAATAAATTAAATGAGGAGTACACGGAATTAGAAAAGGAATTGGAGCACAAAGAAGAGAGGCTGAAGAACTTTGCCGAAGAGATTGTCCGTTTAAAGAAGCACTCTAAAGAAACGGCTAATCCGCTAAGCGCTCCTCAAGAAGAAAAACCAAAGGAAGGAGTTGTCCCAGAGCCGCCCAAAGAAATTCTTAAAGAGCAGCCAGCCCTTGAAATTAAAGAGGAGCCCAGACTAAAAGAAGCTCTGCCCGCAAAAGAAGAAGCTCAGCCATTGGTTAAGGAGGGGCAGAAGGCAGAAGAAGCTGCGGCTGAGGTTAAATCCCAAGAGCGTCCGCAGCCCAAGCCTAAGTATTCCTTAGAGAAGATACGCAATATCGGGATTATCGCGCATATTGACGCCGGCAAAACTACGACCACCGAAAGGATTCTTTTTTATACCGGCCGCTCGTATAAGATAGGCGAGGTGCACGAAGGAACAGCGATAATGGACTGGATGAAACAGGAGCAGGAGCGCGGGATTACTATTACCTCTGCGGCAACTACTTGTTTTTGGAAGGGTTTTCGCATAAATATTATTGATACTCCCGGCCATGTGGATTTTACGGCTGAGGTAGAGCGTTCTTTGCGCGTCTTAGACGGTGCAGTAGTGATCTTTTGCGCTGTGGGAGGCATTGAGCCGCAGTCAGAGACCGTCTGGCATCAGTCTAATAAATATAATGTGCCTAAGATTGGTTTTGTAAATAAGATGGACCGGCCGGGAGCTGATTTTTACGCGGTCCTAAAAGGAATTGAGGTAGATTTAGGCGGGAACCCCATCCCCATAGAAATACCCTTGGGCACTGAGGAGAACTTTAAAGGGATAATTGATTTATTGGAGATGAAGGTTTATTTTTATGAGGAAGAGTCCCAAGGCAAAGAGTTCCGCATTGAAGAAATCCCTCTGGATTATTTAGAAAAGGCCAAGGAATGCCGGCATATTATGGTTGAAAAAGCTGCTGCCTTAGATGAGCCTTTAATGAAAAAATATCTTGAGTCAGGCGAAGGAGCAATTACTCCGCAAGATTTAGTTAGCGCTATCCGCAAGGGGACCGTAGCTAACAAGGCTGTGCCGCTCTTGTGCGGGGCAGCCTTTAAGAATAAAGGCGTCCAGAAACTGCTTGATGCCATAACGATGTATCTGCCTTCGCCTCCGGACTTACCGGCAGTTCAAGGCCGGGGGTTAGATGATAAAGAAAATATCGCCTCTCGTCATCCTGATATTAATGAGCCGTTTTCCGGGCTCGCCTTTAAAGTGCAGGCTGACCCGCATATGGGTAAATTGGTTTATCTGCGTGTTTATTCAGGGTGTTTAGAGACCGGAACGTATGTTTTAAATTCCACCAAGAATAAAAAAGAGAGGGTTGCCCGCATTGTTGAGATGCATGCTAATCAGCGCGAAAATATTGAATGTGCCTTTGCCGGAGACATTGTGGCGATAGTGGGGTTGGGAAATACCACAACCGGGGATACGCTTTGCGATCCGGGTAACCCGATTTTATTAGAAACAATCAAATTCCCCGCGCCTGTTGTTTCTTTAAGGATTGCGCCTAAGAGTCAAGGAGATCAGGATAAGCTCGGGAAGGGTTTGGCTAAACTTACTGAAGAAGACCCGACTTTTTTAGTGCATACGGACGAGGAGACCAAAGAAGTTGTGCTTACCGGGATGGGGGAGTTGCATCTTGAGATAATTGTGGATAGATTAAAAGAAGAATTTGGCGTTGAGGCAATTGTGGGCCAGCCCAAGGTTGCGTATCGGGAGACAATCACGGAAGAGGCGCAGGGCGAGGGCAAGTATATTAAACAATCCGGCGGCCGCGGCCAATATGGCCATGCCTTGCTAAGGTTAATCCCTGCTAAGCCAGGCGAGGGATTTGAGTTTATTGATGCTATAAAAGGAGGGGCAATCCCGCGTTCATTTATCCCGGCAGTAGAAAAGGGTGTGATTGATACGATACAGAAAGGCGTATATCTTGGCTATCCGGTCGTAGATGTAAAAGTAGAACTGTATGATGGCTCGTTTCACGAGGTGGATTCTTCGGAGCTTGCCTTTAAAATGGCCGGTATCTTTGGTTTTAAGGAAGCATTTATGAAGGCCAAGCCCATTCTCTTGGAGCCCTATATGTCTCTTGAGGTAGCCACACCCGAAGAATATCTTAATGCCTGTGTGGGTTATATATGTTCGCGCCGAGGTAAAGTATTAAATATGGATGCCAAAGGTAAGCAAAAGATTATCTCTGCCGAAGCGCCCTTAGCGGAAATGTTTGGCTATGCCACCGCCTTCCGTTCCCTCTCATCAGGCCGCGCTAACGCCACGATGGAGTTCTCCAAATACCTGCAGGTCCCCCAGGAAATCACCCAGAAGCTTATTGAAGAAAAACAAAAGCAAAAAGAAACAGAAAATAAGTAATCCTGCCTAAGGTTGTGCGTATAGCACGGAATCAAATAAGCCATAAACGCCAGAGGCATGGCTTATTTGAAAGCGCTTTCCTAAAACTCCTATTTTAGCCTTGTAATCGCTTACCTATATTGCATACTTTAGTTAATAAGGCCGATGAGCCTGTAAAACTATCAAAATAAGCTTAAAAAATATGAAGCGCAGATTTCCTAAAATAATTTATTTTCTAGTTTGTTTTCTGCTTATCTTTGAGCAGTCCGGGTTTGCTCAAGTGGCTGGAGAACTAGATCTATCCAGCCATTTTAGTCGTTTATCAAGTTTATTTACTGCGGATAAGTTTAGGCCGCTGCATTTGCGTTATCTCTCCTATGATAATTTAAATAATAATTTTAAGCTTCTTTTGGATAAGGGAGATCAGCTTAAGCAACTCAACGAACCCAGCGAAATCAACGCACAGATCAGGGAACTTTTAAATTATTTCTTCATTGGTATCTCTTTACCCAATGACAGCTTCTGGGTAAACTTGAGGCCGGATTCGCCAGACAATATAATTGATCCGTATCTGGCCCAAACAGACTTAGGGAAGATTCTTCTTGAAGCTGACTTGCAACTTAAGAAAGATACCGCTAATTTTACTTCGCCGCAAACTCCCGAAGGAAAAGATTATTGGAACAAGCTTTACCAAAAAGCCGGGGAGCTCTTTGGTTCTGAAAACATTACTATTCCTACCCTAACTCGTCCTTGGATAGTGCCGAATGAAATAATCATCAGAGAATCGACCGATAATGCCTATATCTACAAAGCAACTTTAAAAGTAATGCTGGAGCAGGATTATTTGAAAGATTCAACAACCTACAACTTTACCGATGAAAGGTTAAAGCAACTGAATGAATATTCTTCCCAATTAATCAGAGAGACTATAATACCTAAACTAACCAAAGATATAAACACCGCCAAAAGATACGCTCCTTTAAGACAAGTCTATTATTCCTTAATTCTTAGCCAGTGGTTCAAGCAGAAATTCTATGGAAAGCCAGGTCTTTACAGTCACCTTATCAACAAAAACAATTTAACCGGTCTTGCTTCCAAAGCGGCTTGGTCCAAAGACACTTATTTTCAGGCTTACCAAAAATCCTTCAAAGAAGGCGAGTACAATATAAAAGAGCAAGCCTATTCTTTAGGCGCTCAAACCATTAGAAACTATATGAGTGGAGGGATTGCTGTTACAGATATGGCCAGCGCTTGGAAAGGAAATATTGTTAGCGCCAGCCCCGTTAGAGCTATACCAGCTACAAAAAATAACATAGGCTTGGAAGTGGCAGGAAGTCCAGCAGCGGCAATGCCTTTTACAATTGATTTCAAAGAAAAGGATATTAATTTTTCGCAAATTGTTAATGCTTCTTTGGAAAACTTCGATGGCTTACTCGAGCGCGTTATCGAAGAAATTTCCAAAGGGAAAATACCTGTCTTGACGGAGGAGGAGAAAAAATATCTGTTAGAAAAATACCCTGAACTCATTGAAAGACTGAAAGAGCTAGGAAAATTGTTGTTTGGCCAAGGCGAAGAAGCCTATCAAAAACATGCTAAAGAGTATCAAGAAATACGCAATAAATTGGCTATCCTTGAAGTAGCGCTTAACCAAATACTGCCTTTTGATTCTGTTAAATATAAACGCGCACAAAATATCTTGGACAAACTTAAAATGGCTAATGGATTCACGGCAAATTATATCTTGATTGTTGAAAGAGCCGATGTCCCAGTTTTAGTCCGGCCCAATGCTTTGGCAAAAGCCGAAATTTTGATTAGTATAGATGAAAAGACATTGGACCTTTTAAGCGACGAAGCCTTAGCTCTAGTATTAGGGCATGAATTAGCTCATTTGGAAAAAAGGCATGCCGAGAAGAGGTTGCGATTATATGCGGTCTACGGCACTAACGGTGTATTAAACGCAGAAGACAAAGAATACATTGAGTTTAAGTTACAGGAGCAAGAATATGAAGCTGATTCTCTTGCGTTAGATTATTTTGTGCAAGCGGGTTTTGATAAAGATGTTAAGGCAGCCGAAGAAGCATTGCCATTTTTAGCTAGTTTAGAGCTTGAACATCAAAAAGCAAATGGCGTGGATAGAATTTGGCAAGAAAAAATTGAAAAAGCATCTCCGCAATTATTTGAGAAACAACGTCAAGATAGTGGAATACAGAAGAGAGGCTTGCAAATTGAAAATACTCACCCGGAGACAGCGGATAGGATAGTTAGATTAAAATCACAATGGAAAGCAAGGCCAACAAGGGTAAATTATCCGCATGCAGAAATCAATGCGCAAGTTTTACAAAATTTATTGGATAGTAATCCTGCTGTTAATAAAACACAAGAGACTGAAGGATCCGGCTCTTCGCCGGTTTCTGCACAAGGCATGACCCGCAGAGGTTTCTTAGGATTGTTAGGAGCTGCCGCTATAGTAGCGGCTACTCCTAATAGCGTAAAAGCAGCACTAAATACTTTAGGCCCTGCCGAAGGGAAGGCCCTTAATACAACCACATCCTGGGACGAATATTTTAATCAATATGAAATTCTCCCCGGGGGATCTGTCAAGAATGAAATACTGCCGAGAGGCGAAATAAAGATAGTTGGAAGCAAGGCGAAAATGATTGTAAACGAGATTATTGATTTTACCGGCCTTGAGATTAAGGGCAATTTCGAAGTAACTGCCGAGGAATATTCTAAAGAAGGATTTGGCCACTATTTAAGGTTGAAGAAAATAATTTTATCCGGCGAAAACTCCGGCATTTATTATACCGATTTTAAGGCTGAAACTTTAGATGGCAAGAAATTAACCGTTATCTTTAACCCCAGCTTAGTAGCTCCGGCGATGAGTACCCAAGAATTAGAAGACAGCTTAAAGTTAAGAAACAAAACTTTGGGGCCAGCCGAGGAATCTCTGCGGAAAGCCCAGGAATTCAAGAAATCTTTAATTGGTATTCCGGAAGATAAACAGCCCTCCAGATATAATTTGAGTGACGAGCAATTATGGATAGGATTCTCTTATAAACAGTCCGGATATAACGAGGTTTGGGTTGAAAGAGATGATCTACAAAGCTACATAGATTTTTTAACGAATAAAGTAGACAAGCTTAATAAAGAAATAGCGGTCTATAAGAATAGCCGCATTGATATGTATGATTCTCTAAGAGAATTCGTTAATGCGCAAAAGGAAAATGGACCTGGGGTATTGATTCTTGGCAGGGTTATTGATGGCTGGCCTGAAAGTTATAACGCCCAAGGGCCGTTCAAGTTGAACGGAGGAAGATTAGGGACAGGAGACGTTAAAGGTTATAAAATGGTTAATAATCTTAATAATAGATACGAATATTTAGACATCCCCAAAGTAATAAAAGAAGTTTTTCCGGATGCCGCCCTTCAGAAGGCAGTCCTGTCTTTACAGGAAGAAAAATTATCCAAGTCGTATCCCGCTAATATCTCGGAAGGAACAGTTTTTGCAGCTTGTGCACCCGAAGAGAGCGAAATGTCTAAAGCATATAAGAAATATACCAATTTATTCGGCAGCCATAAGCAGTACTTACAACAGCTATACGAGTTTTCTTTAACTAACCAGGTATTTGGCTATCTCTTAAAGAGCGCGGCAGGAATGGATTTGGATAATAAGGATAAGGACGGGATCCCGCTTTCATTTAAAGGCAAGCCTTTTACTAACCTTGACCGCTCGTTTCAGAAGACCAAGGAAAGCAATACCTTCTTATTTTATATGCAAGGAGGAGGGTTTTATTATCCGTTATTTTCCAGCCAGCGCCAGATGTTAAATTTCGCCCTTCGATTGGTTAACTCTGAAAGAAACATAAAGGTGATTGAAAGTTTTCGTAAGGCTAAGAAGCAGGGCGATCTTTATGAGGTAGCCGCGGAATATTTGAGAACGACTATAATAAGGCAGATGACTCATGAATTTGTGCACTTTGTTCAGGATCAGAAGATGAATGAAGGGCAACTTCAAGCAATCATTCAGGGATTAAAAGACAAGTTCCCTGATCTGGTGGAGCGGCTAAATCAGCGTTATGGAACGCAATCATATATAGCCGCGATCTTTGGGGGGCTATCTGGCGATAAACTTAATATAATGGGTAAAGAAACGATGGCTTTTCTTATAGCGGAATTGGGAGGGTAGATTCAAATTGCTAACGCAACACTTCAC
>PEYI01000072.1:0-8475 GCA_002774445.1 Candidatus Omnitrophica bacterium CG08_land_8_20_14_0_20_41_16
ATCCCGGTTAAAACGTCGCCGCTGCCTGCGGTAGCCATGCCGGGATTGCCGGTTTTATTAATATATAAATTTCCTAAATAATCGCTAACTATTGTTTCATAGCCTTTTAAAACTAAAACTATTCCATAATCCTTAGCAAATTTTCTGGCGATTTCAATCCTTTTCTCCTGAACTTTTTTTACACTTATACCTAAAAGCCTGGCCATTTCTCCCGGATGGGGAGTTAATATATTATTAGCGCGCAATAAATCCAGCCGCCCTGCTAATGCATTAAGCCCATCCGCGTCAATTACCATCGGCTTATTTATTTCCGCCGCTAATTTACGCACCAGGCCTCCTGTTGACCTATCCTGAGTTAATCCGGGCCCGATAACTACCACTGTGATCTTTTTAAGCAGGCTATTAATCTCTTTATGCGCCTTAAGGCTTAATGACCCGCCGGAAGTTTCGGGTAATGGCAAAGTCATTACCTCAAGAGGCTTAACCTTTATCAGGCTAGAATTTATGCTTTCCGGTATTCCTAATGTTACTAATCCCGCGCCGCTACGTATTGCGCCTAAACTGCAAAGAACAGCTGCCCCTGAAAAACGGCGAGAACCCGCTAAAATAAGAACATGGCCGAAGTCGCCTTTATTGCTCTTAAGGCTTCTTCGTAACAATTGCGTTGGCAACCGCATAATTTTTTACATGAGATATGGAAACAATTACCTCAGTACCCTTGCTTCTTGAGTTTAAGATCCTGCAAAAAGGCTTGCCTTCTTTGTCATTTAGTATGACAACATCCTTCCAGTTTAAGTTGGCATCCCCCAGAGCCTTAAAAACTGCTTCTTTAGCGGCAAACCTTCCCGCGAGATGCTGATAAAGGCTCCCTCTTGTTTTGGCATTAACTAATTCTTCATCAGTAAAAACTCTATTTAAGAAAGCTTCTCCCCATTTCTCTATTGCTTTCTTAAGGCGGGTTACCTCAGTTATGTCTACCCCAGTGCCGATTATTTTCATTGTTAAACTGTTAAACTGTTGAACTGTTGAAGCAATTTAACCATTAATTAACGTCTTCATTTCTTTTACTGCTTTGCCCAGGCCTACGAATACTGCTCGGGAAATAATAGAATGTCCGATATTTAATTCTTCTATACCCCCTATCTTAGCAATCTTAGAAACGTTATTATAATTTAAGCCGTGACCGGCAAATACGGTTAATCCGATTGATTTGGCAAAAGCAACTGCCGATTTTAATCCTACCAAATATTTATTTTCCTGTTTTTTATTTACGGCATTGGCATAAGAACCGGTGTGCAACTCAACCATCTTAGCGCCTGTTCGTTTTGCCGACTTTATCTGAAGTTTAATTGGATCAATAAATAAACTTACTTCTATTCCGGCTGTCTCTAATTTATCTACTGCCTTTTTAACCCCGATAAAATTATCCGCAACGTCCAACCCGCCTTCCGTAGTCAATTCCTGCCTTCTCTCCGGAACTAAGGTTGCCTGATCAGGCTTAACTTTGCAGGCAATTTTGACTATCTCAGGCGAAATAGACATCTCTAAATTTAATCTTGAACGCACTATTGCCTTTAAAATATACAAATCATTCTCTTTTATGTGCCTGCGATCCTCACGTAAATGCGCGACAATGCTGTCTGCCCCGTTATTCTCGGCAATCAAAGCCGCAAAGGCCGGTTCAGGCTCCATGCCCTGCCGCGCTTCTCTTAAGGTAGCAATATGGTCTATATTTACTCCTAAGCGCATAATATTATCTTACTGCCATTTCGTATTTTATATAAAACCAGACAATTATAGCTAAGGCAAGAGATATGGCCTTTAGCCACGGATGGTATAAAAATAAGTGCTTAGTTCTACCCAGAATATTTATTTTCTCTTTACCCATTTTTATACTTTAAGTTTAAAAATTTCCTTGGCCTTTAGAAACAATGCCTCCTGGCTTAAATCTTTATATAACTTGCCGCGGTAGACCAGGGAAATATCGCTCCTCTCCTCAGAAACAACAATAATTATGGCATCTGTTTCTTCGCTTAGCCCTATTGCCGCCCGATGCCTTGTGCCGAATATACGGCTTAAATCTTGATTTTGCGCTAAAGGGAAAAAACAACCAGTGCTAGAAATCCTGCCGCCTTGGATAATCATCCCTCCATCGTGCAAAGGATTATTCGGGGTAAATACCGCTTGAATTAACTCTGAAGAAATCATGGAATCAATGGCCACTCCGTTTTTAGCAAAGGCATTAAGAGGATCATTCTTTTCTATCACAATTAATGCCCCTATTTTATCGCGTGAAAGGTCTTCTGCTGCCTTACTTATCTCTTTTAACATAAGATCGAGTTCTTCCTCGCGCAGTTGCACTGTAAAGATATGCTTTTGCCCTAACCTGGCAAGCCCGGCCCTTATCTCAGGATGAAATATAATCAAGGCTGCGATTACAGATATGGCAAAGAAGTTTTTGAACAACCAATCTAATCTATCAAGTCCAATCCTCTGAAATACAAAAAAAGCAACTATGATAATCACTATGCCACGCATAACTTGTATAGCGCGCGTACCCTCAAAAAAGAGTATTACCTGATAAATTACAAACCAGAGTATTGCTATTTCAAGAATAACCTTCCAGTATATTAATATAAGCGATAAGTTCATCTTTTTATACTATCAGCTACCTTAAGCGCCTCTTTTACCGCCTTAACATCATGGACTCTGACAATATTTGCTCCGTTTGCGCAGGCAGTTACGCAAGAAGCAACTGTGCCAAACAATCTATTATCAGGTTCGGCATGTAATATCTTACCGATAAAAGATTTCCTAGATGCCCCTATTAAAATAGGCTTGCCTAAAGATTTAAATTCTTCGAGCCTTTTTAATATCTCTAAGTTATGCTCTAATGTTTTTCCAAAGCCAATTCCTGGGTCAATAATAATGCTTTCCCTGCTTACTCCCAATTCCTCGGCTTTTCTTACAGCTGATTCTAAATACGCGATAATATCATCCACCAGAGAATTATACTTAGGGGTTTTTTGCATAGAGCGCGGGCATCCAAGCATATGCATTATTACAACCCCGGCTTTATAGCGGCTGACAATTTTAGCCATTTTAATATCCCTTAGGCCTGAAATGTCATTAACGAGGCTTGCGCCATTATCCAAAGAGGCCCTGGCAACCTCAGGTTTACAAGTATCTACTGATATCGGGATATTTATTTTCTTGGCCAAAGATTTTATTACCGGGATAACCCTGGAAATTTCATCTTTTAAAGATACTGGCTTAGCGCCCGGACGGGAAGATTCTCCTCCGACATCAATAATATCAGCTCCGTCCCTTACCATTCCTTCTGCATAATCAACTATATAGTTCGTGAGTTCACATGTTCGCAAGTTCGTAAGTTTATACAATCCATCACCGCTAAAGGAATCCGGGGTAACATTGACAATACCCATAATATAAGAACGGTTTCCCAAATTAAGCCTATACCTACCAGCCTTAAGTTGAAAACTGGCTTTTTGATAATTCTTCAGGGTTAAGTTTAAATCCTGAGCTAACTTGCTTAAACCAAATGGCTGTTTGTTTAGTTTATATCTTAAGCGGGTAAATTGAGAAAGATTACCCATAACCAGACAACCTGTTTTCTTAACCCTCCCGGTTAAGGCATCGGCTGACAAGGCTGCATCTCCCCCCAAAGAAAGCATCTCCTGTTTTAAAATATTGGCTGATATATTGCTTAAGGAATTTATCTTTAACAGGTAGGATTGCGCTTTAGGCAGCATAATCTTGACTCCATACGGGTCAACATTAATATCCTGCATTAATTTTTTTAAAGCTCCCCGGTTAGATACGCTTAAAATGCGCATTATTTTTCAGGCAATATCCTTCTTTTCTATACCTAGCATCGCCTTAACTTCTTCTCCGTCTAAAACTTCTTTTTCAAGAAGCGCGCTAAATAAAATCTTCAGTTTATCCAAATGTTCTTCCAGCAGGCTCTTTGCCTTCAGGTAAGCATCGTCCACTATCTTTTTTACCTCTTCATCAATGAGGCGGGCTGTTTCATCGCTATAATTTCTCTCTTCCATTATATCCCGGCCTAAAAATACCAGTCCTTCCCTGCGGCCTAAGGTGATATTCCCTAACCGCTCGGACATACCAAATTGAGTAACCATGCGCCGGGCCATGCCCGTAGCTAACTCAAGGTCATTCTGCGCTCCGGTGGTTACTTCTTTCAAATTGATTTCTTCAGACGCCCTTCCGCCTAACATCATAGAGATTTCAGCAGAGAGTTCTTTCTTGGTCCAGTAATGCCTATCCTCCAATGGAGGAGTAAAAGTATAACCTCCAGCTAATCCTCTGGGTATTATAGAAACTTTCTTTAAAGGGTTTACCTCCGGAAGAAGCAAAGATAAAAGGGCATGCCCTGACTCATGCAATGCGGTAATCTCTTTTTCTTTTTTGGAAATGATATGGCTCTTTTTTTCCGGGCCCATAAGCACTCTCTCAACGGATTTATCAAAATCAATCTCCTCAACTTCTTCTTTGTTATTTCTTGCTGCCAGAAGCGCCGCCTCATTACAAAGATTAGCCAAGTCTGCTCCGGAAAATCCGGGAGTCTGGGAAGCAACCGATTTTAAGTCCACAGAAGGAGCAAGCTTAATTTTGCGCGTATGCACCTTCAATATCTCCTCTCTCCCTTTTATATCCGGAAGATTGACAATAATGGTGCGATCAAACCTTCCCGGCCTAAGTAACGCGGGGTCAAGGGTATCCGGACGATTGGTCGCGGCTATAAGAATTAAACCCTGCTGCGTGTCAAATCCGTCCATCTCAACTAATAATGCGTTTAAGGTTTGCTCGCGTTCATCGTGCCCCCCGCCAATTCCTGAAAAACGCAAACGGCCAACCGCATCTATCTCATCAATAAAAATAATCGCCCCTTTTCCTGATATTTTTCCGGCTTTTCTCCCCTGCTCAAATAAATCTCTTACACGTGAAGCGCCCACGCCTACAAACATCTCTACAAAATCAGACCCGCTTATCGAGAAAAAAGGCACTACTGCTTCTCCCGCGACAGCTTTGGCAATAAGCGTTTTCCCGCAGCCCGGAGGCCCAACCAATAAAACTCCTTTAGGAATTTTACCGCCTAACTTCTGGAACCTCTTAGGATCCTTTAAAAACTCTATTACTTCTTTTAATTCTTCCTTAGCTTCGTCTACGCCGGCAACGTCATTAAAATTAACTTTTTCTGATTCGCTATGAATCTTGGGATTCATCTTGCCAAAACCCATGATCTTGCTGCCTAGCTGCTCTCCCCGCGCAGCCATCATCCACCAGAAAAATATCAACAAAACAATCGGACCTAAATTAAAGAGCAGGGTCACCCAGAATGTGCGCGGAGGCTTAACATCAAAACTCTTAAGATTCTGGCGCATAAGACTAAGCAGTTCCATATCGTTATCGGGTATATTTACCAAGAATGAGGAATTATCCTTAAATCCGCCCTGAAATTCACCCTGAAGGATGGCATCTCTCTTAATTACGGATTTAATGTTATCAGGGTTCTTTTTTAATATGGAATAGAACTCGCCGTAAGTTATCTCTTTGGGAATACCCTTTATGGGAATGTTAAGGGAATTTATAATAAGGAAGACTATAATTATTGTCATTATCCAACCCAATGGAGAACGTTTGAAAATATTATTTTTCTTGGCCATTTTTACCTTTCTTTTCTTTAGATGATATGAGTAGATTTTTTATTATATATTCAAATAGTTATAAAATCAAGCATTTTATAGAAGTTATGCTTTAATCTTTTATCTAGCGCAGTCCTTGCGAGCGTAAGCGAGCAAGGGCAAGTATTTTATGGAGTTATCTCAGGTAGAAGGCGATAACCTTCCCCTTCTTTAAGGCAGAAATACCTTTAGGCAGGTCAACTATGGAACCTCGCGGACGGTTAAAAATAAGGTCCTCTAATTCCCGGATATGTTTGAAGGTAATCCTATGCGTATCCCCTTGAAGGTTAGATATGGCATCTCTTAACTTTAAGCGCAGGATTGACGGATGGAGCTTGGTTAATTTACTTAGATTGAGTTTTGTTTTGTTCGTTTTGAAAAAGCGCCCTGCGCAAACCCTAAGGTAATCATAATCACAACCGGCGTTTTGAGCAAGGTTAAAAAGCACCTCTCTTATATTTTTATTATACTCTTTCTCTAATAAAGGCAGGAGATTATGGCGTATTCTATTGCGAAGGTAAGCTTCGTCTGTATTGGATTTATCTATGCAAAAACTGAGCCGCTTTCTCTTTAAGAAATTTTCTATATCCTTGCGCCGTACTTCTAAAAGCGGACGGACAATATCAACCTTCCCCATTTTTCTTTTAGGCAAAATTCCCGATAAACCGGACAAACCTGTCCCTCTTAAGATGCGCATAAGCACTGTCTCTACTTGATCGTCAAAATGATGAGCCAGGGCAATTCTTTTTGCTTTAATTTTATCGGCGACTTTAAGCAAAAATGCTAAGCGCTCGTTTCTGGCAACTTCTTCAAGGGAGCCTCTTTTAGCTATTTTCTTAACATTTATTTTCCCGAGGGTAACCGGGATTTTCATCCTCTCGCCTAACTTCTTGACAAACTTTGCGTCTTTCGCGGATTCTTTACGCAGCATATGGTCAAGATGCGCGATATGCAAATTAATCCCTAATTCTTTCTTAAGGCTGCTTAAAAGATAGAGTAGGCATACCGAATCTGCCCCTCCGGATACGCCGATAACTACCCTCTCGCCTTTATTAATCAGGTTATACTTCTTAATAGCAGACTTAATCTTCTCTCGGATATTCATTTCGCTAATTCAATATTAGCATAATCCCAAACTTTATCAATTTAATATTGACAATGTAACAAACTTTGCTAACCTTTAGTAGGTGACGTTTTCCCGCATAGCTATCCGAAATTGCGCGGGATCCCGCCTCTCATAATTTTAATTATTGCGGCGGGAAAACGTCACCTACTAATTTACCATTGACTTTTGTACTCAAAATAGTAAATCAAGAAAATCGCCTTCGGCGATAACTTACTGCGATTTTCGCAGTGGGTAGTGATTTTTATACTTTCATATACCCTAAATAAAAATGCCCATCATTTTGAACTACAATGGCATTTTTATTTATCCTTGGCGATACCAAATAATATTTTATACAGGTTTAAGCCAAGGATACTTCTACTAAAAATAGAAATGATGAAGCCTAAAACTATAACTCAAAAAGAAAAGAAAACCGTTCTAGAGAATTTTTTTTCTCTCTCAACCCTGCAAAGTATTAATTACATCCTGCCGGTGGTTGTCCTGCCGTATTTAATTCGGGTTATCGGGCCGGAAAAATTCGGCCTTATTGCCTTTGCCCAAGCGCTTATCCAATACTTTATGATCGTTACGGATTATGGTTTTAGTTTATCTGCCACCAGAAAGATATCCTTATGTCGTAGCGAAAAAGGCAAAACCTGCGCAGTATTCTCATCGGTAATGACGGTAAAACTGATACTTGCGGCTATAAGTTTTTTTATCCTGCTCATATTAGTGCATTTTATACCTAAATTTAGAGAGGATTGGCTGCTTTATCTTTTAAGCTTTGGAGCGGTAGTTGGCAATACCTTGTTCCCGATCTGGTTTTTTCAGGGGCAGGAAAAAATGAAGTTTATTTCCATAATTAATATAATCGGAGGATTAATCTACGCAATATCAATTTTTATTTTTATCAAAAGCCCTAAAGATTACCTTTTAGTGCCGCTTTTAAATTCACTATTCTTTCTTATAACCGGTATCCTCGGCTTATATACTGCATTCAAGAAATTCGAGCTGAAGTTTGTTTTGCAGACCTACGCGGATATTAAACAAGAATTGAAGACTGACTGGAGCATATTCATTTCTATCGTATCTATAAACGCCTATACCACAACTCGGGTCTTCGCGGTAGGCTTATTAACCAATAATATCTTAACCGGTTATTATGCGATTGCCGAAAGAATAGCTAATATCTTTCAAAGTTTTCCAATGGATTCATTTTCTCAAGCGATATATCCTAGATTGAGCAATATATTCGCTAAAAATAAGAAACGGGCATTTAAGTTAATGAAAAGGCTCCAGAATTCTACCACCTTAGTTTTTGTTATAACTATTCCTATAGCAATCCTTGTTTCTCCTTTTATCGTAAGGATTGCCTGCGGATTAAAATATCCTGAAGTTATACTCGCCTTGAGATTATTACTGATAGGAGTATTTTTTGTGGCGATAAATGCCTTTAGGGTGCAGTTTCTGCTTGTCTGCGGCAAGCCGAATATATATTCAAAGATACATGTCACGGCAGCAATAATCGGGCTGCCTCTTATATTCCTATCTATATTTTATTTTTCCTATCTCGGAGCTGCTTTATCGACGGTAATTATTGAGGCGGGAATACTTATCGCTACCTTAAGATTTATTAGGGTCTAT